>NZ_JBEPKD010000033.1:0-39000 GCF_040544555.1 Halalkalibacter oceani | reverse complement strand
GGCCATTATAGGCTTCTTTGTCATGCTTACATTTCTATTTTACGAAAGCTTTACCCTTCTCCTATTACTGCTTGACTTTATATAGTTAGTCTCTTTCATTCATTTACAATTTTTAGTTAACATCGACAGTAACAACAGTCGTAATTAACGCATTGTTCGCACCACTGCGGTTAAGACGAAGAACGATGGAGCCTTCCGTACCAGCAGCAAAGCCGCTTTCTAATTCTGCATCACCTAAGAAGATGTCACCATCTTCATCAGTATAGAATCCGGCATCGCTCACGTTCACAGAGAACGCGCTGATTGTCGCGACACTTACTGTCTCATTGTCATCACTTAGGCTAATGACTAACTCATTGTCATCACTAACCGCGTAAGTCACTTCAGCCTCTCCTCTTTCACCTGAGAAAGTAAGAGAATCAATGATGTCTTCAACAGCTAACGCTTCTGTTGATGTGATGTCAAGACCATCAACGAATGATGCTCCAGCAAGCGCAGGTGTTGTGTCAGCGACTGTCACTTCTGTCTCATAACGAACGATTGATCCTTCTTTCACTTGAACCGTTGCCGTACCTTCAGCAACAGCTTCCACCGTGAAGCGACCATCCGTTGAATCAGCGGCCGGTGTGCCTCCTACTTCAAGCACGTCCTCATTTGAAGATTCAATCGTATAACGACCTTCCGCATTGAAGTTATGACCGCCGATCTTCAAGCCTGATTCATTGTACTCGTTAAGAACAAGTTCAAGTGTATTGTTATCGGCATTGAACGGATTCACATCGACTTCTACATCTCTGGATGGATTGACAAGCTCAATCGAGCGGCTGGCAACCTCAAGGTCTGCATCAACAGTTACATCAAGGGAAGCCAAAACATCTCCTGCTTCATTGACGATTTCCAATGTGCCAGTCCCTTCGTTGGCGCTATCTGCGCTTACATCCACGACAACTTTTCCTTCACGGTCTGTACCGTCAGCAGGATCATAGGCAGCTGTTAGAATCGTTTCCTCATCGCTGTTTTCAACAGCTTCAATCGATTCAGCAAATCCTTTTACCGCATCGCCAAACTGGTCTCTTACCGTTAAAGCGAAGTTATCAGTGCCGTTGATAACAAGACCGATTTCATCCTTGGAAACTTCAGCTTCTGTCGCTTCTCTTTCCTCAGAGGTCACAGTCGCTTCAACTTCATAGTCAACGCCGCCAGCTGTAATCGTGAATGTCACGTCTCCATCAGAAATTGGCGTAATCACGCCATCCTCGTCAATTAAGGCAACCGTCTGATCGGAAGAAGAGAATTCAAATACGCGCTCTCCACCTTCCACGTGATCGGCAGCTAAGCGAGTTGTTTCACCATCGCGGTATTCAACAGCAATATCAGCAAGGCTGATGTTATCATCAGATGTACTAATCACGCCACTTTCGCTGTTGACATCATCATTGAAAAGAATGTCTGCGCCGTCAATTGACACAATCGATGTTGCGAAGCTTTCAACGCTCACAGTTGTCACGTCAGACGTCAGTTCGAAGTCATTCTCTCCTGTTACTCTTACTTGATAATCGAAAGATTCACCTGCTTGCAGGCTCGCTGCATCAAGCTCTCCCGTACGTGCATCAGCAACTACATCATCATTTGAAGCAAGGAATTCAAACTCATAGCCCATATCTTCGAGATAAGCGATTGGCAGAGCTTCACCGTTCACTGAGAATGTTAAGAACTGCTCTTCTGCTTCCGCATCGACAGTTGTTGTTGTTCCAACAATTTCTTCGATTTCAAGCGCCTCAACAGTAAATTCCGCTTCAGCTGTCAGCGCCTCTTCATCTTCGCCGACTGTAACACGGGCGACATAATCACCTAGTGGAAGCTGGCTGAAATCAGCTGCAGCGACACCTGCTTCAACTGGAACAGACTCAGAATAAGCAGCTTCTCCATCTGTATCGCCATTTGCAAAAATTTCAATTGTAGCACCAAGTCCGGCCGTTGCACCAGCAACATCAACGCTGACGTTTGTCACGCCTGTGTTGCTTGTTGCCACTTCCACATTACCGAGGCTCAGCTCTTCATCTTCCTCTTCGTAGCCAATCCGCTCGCTCGGTACTTCTGTACGGTGTAAGAACGCAGCTGATTCAGCGCGAAGCACCGTTGCGCCCGGATCAAAGGTTCCGTTTGTCCGACCGCCAACAATTCCAAGATTAACAAGCGTTTCAACTGCTCCTTCATACCAAGAACCAGCTACAACGTCCGGGAACGTCGTGTTGTTTCCTGTTCCTTCTTCCGCTTCAAGCATATACGCAGCCTTTACCATTACAGCAAATTCAGCACGGGTTACGGTAGCATTCGGGCGGAAAGATCCATCCGGGAAGCCGTTCAGAATGCCGCGTTCTACTAACGCTGCGACTGGAGCTGTGTACCATACACCGTTCTTTGTATCTGTGAAATTAAGGGTTGCGTTTGCATCTGTACCAATCTCAAGTGAGTCGGCGATCATTTTTGCAGCTTCTGCACGAGTCAACGTTCCTAATGGACGAAGTGTACCGTCTGTATAGCCGCCAAGAACTCCTTTGTCAACCAAATAATTTACATTATCATAATACCAAGCATTTTCATCAACATCAGAGAACTGACTGGCGTCTGCGCTTACAGTCAATGGAGAGACAACCGGCGCAGCAATCGTGGCCACCATAGCCGTCGCGATTCCTGTCGCCATATACTTACGGTACGCTTTAGAGTGCTTGTTCATCGAAAATAATTCCTCCTTATTAGTAAGAAAATAATCAAAGTGACAGTGACTCCGTTCCGATCCAGCATCCAATCCTGATCAGCATTCCCAATAGAATTCACTGACCCCCTTCATTCATCTACCATAAATTCTCGTCTCGTAAACTACTTTTGTTCACTTTTTGAGAATTTCAGATTATTTTATGTATTTTGTCTCTACTTTCCCAAAAATAATTGGCGATGAAATGAATGTAAAAGACAAGCTCAGTTCGAAGTACATGTTCATCTTAGATTTATTAAACCTTTTATTCAATCGTGCATTGATGGAAGACTCACTAAAGGTTAGCGAGATTGAGAGATTTATCCTTAATCTGGTCAATAATACTAATCACCCTTCCTGCAAAACAAAAAGAGCAGAATCGAAAGGCTTATGCCTTTTCACCTGCTCTTTTCTCTATCCAGTTATCTTCCATTACCTCTTTACAAACACAACATCATCGTCCTTATTTAAGAAGACGGTGACCCGGCGTCCTTCAAGCTCTTCCGCTATTTTTAAGTCAAAATCATAGAGACGTTCATCCCGTTGAGCCCAGTAATAACCGTCATATTCATAGAAGTCATCGTCAATGTCGACACCGTCTGCAAAGACAGCGTCAATTCTGCCTGTAAGGAGGTTTGTACACACTTCCACCACCTTGTCGCTGCTGTTGAATAGGAGGAGGTCACCTTGCTTCACCTCTTCCGCGCTAATTGTTTTATGACCTTTAACAATGACATCATAATCGGCTAAATCGATTTCATCATGCAAGCCGCGGACCGTCGTGCCTTCAAGCCCTTCGATATAGATAAACTCATCCAGCTTAAATTGGTTGATAAATTTGCTGTTCTTTTTAACATCCTTGGCCTCATTCGTCAATTTGTAAAGAGTCAGTTCCCCTAAGCTGTTGTGCCAAATATCGGCTTCCCGATTAAAGGCATCCACAAAATCGATTTCTATCTCCGCAGGCACCTCTAGTATGATTTTTTGCCCATTTCCATAGGAAATGCTGATCTCTCTGTCCGTCACATCGACTTCCGTTATTTTAGCTTTAGGAATCCGAAGATACTCGTTGCGATAATAATGATACGTGCTCGTTTCTCCTGCCACGGTATATTGAATTGTGTAATCTGCCACAGCGAGCAGTCCCGCCCCGTGATACATTGTGACGAGCGCTTTTCGGCCGTCTTCCATTAGCTCGATGCTCTCGACGCCATGCTTTTGCCCGGAGGCTGTATGAAAAATAGAAAATTGCGATTTATCAACCGAATGAACCGGCTCGCTAAAGGTCAGTTCAAGAAACCGTCCATCCGAGCTTAATGCTTCGACTTCAACAATTTCGGTCGCTGTCTCATTTGGAACTGGAACGGTCTCCCTTGTCGCTTCATTTGCCCGATGAATGAGCACGGCCGCCTGGGCCCATGTTAGCGTCTCATCCGGCTTGTAAAGATCGGGTGTTACTCCTGTGACAATTCCTTCTGACACCAGCCCTGCTATGTAATTTGCCGCCCAATGGGAATCAGACAGATCAGAAAAAGGTAGCTCCTTCCCGCCTGGCTCAATGTGATAGGCTAGTGAGAGAACCTTGGTAATTTCAGCCCGAGTCAGGCTGTCCTCGGGGCGAAAGCTTCCATCCGGATACCCGTTCATCATTTGGGCAGCAGTGACAGCCCGGACGGCTTCCACATCATGTTTTTCCTCTTCAACATCAGGAAAGGAATAAGCAGACAGCTCCTCCTCAAGTGGTAAGGCACGCATGATGAGCGATGCAAATTCAGCACGCGTAATCTCTGCATCGGCGATAAACTGCCCCGGTTTAAGAATACCTCGTTCCGTTAACTCCTCCACCTCAGTCGAATACCAGCTTTCCCCCGAGACAGGAGCAACGGTTGTGACAATAAAAGCGATTACGAAAAAGAATACAATAAGACCAGACCTTTTAGCTTTATCGTGTTTCACAGCTCTCCATTTCCTCCTTTTTATTGATATAGATAATCATTATCACTAAAAAACAAACAAAAAAAGAAACTCCTTTGAGTTTAATCCTCCTTTCTCCCTACAAATAACTGATAACGATTATCATTACTAATTATGATAAACTGTGTAATTTCATTTGTCAAAGGATAATTGATAATCATTTTCAATAAATAGCCTTCTGTTTTTCGTATAATCGTCTTATCTTTGGTCATTACTAATAACACAACTTGAAAAAGGAGCCACCTTTTATGTCGAATTACCATAAAAAGCTTTTAGTTCTTATTTGGATGGGGGTTGGCAGTACATTACTCACCTGCCTATTCAGTACCATTTTGATTCTTTCATCCCGCCGCATACTTTCTAAATTAAATCAGCTTGCAACGATTCCATTACAGGGGAGATGATTCCATGCCGATTCATGCAGTCGAAGCCTTAACAAAAGTTCTACATAGCTTATACGACGATGATAGTAAACCACCTATACATGTGGGAGAGGTGATGACTTGCTGGACGTATTTAGCCTTGTTAGAAGAAACCGTGGTGCTTGAACAAATTTGCTTAAATACGACAGAAGATACCGAACTGCAGGAGCTTCTTAAAAAGATTCAAAGCAAGTGCAGTGATCAAGTGACAACACTAAAAAAGTTCCTGCAACAGGAAGGCGTCCCACTTCCGCCAGCCTCTGAACAAAAGCCGGACTCTGACCCACGAGCCATCCCAGAAGGGGCAAAAAAGACCGACTCGGAAATAGCCAGTGCCGTCAGCGCAAAGCTGGCTACCTCTATCACCTTATGTGCCACTGGAATCTCACAATCGGTCCGAAATGATGTCAGTATAATGCTACTGAAATTCCAAATGGAAGCGGTCAATGTATCCGCTATTTTAAAAGCATCAATGAAAAAACGCGGTTGGCTCAAGGTGCCTCCTGCATACTTTCCACCTGGATCGCCAGCAGAATAGTCACTCATCGGCAAAAAGCTCAGCCAGCATTTTCTCGCGATGCTGAAGAAAATATTTCGTTAGTTGATAATGTTCCGTTTCTTCATATCTCGTTAAAGAGATGCGGCCATCATCGAAACTGAAAATATCCGCTTCCGGATACCCTAATAAAATCGGCGAATGGGTAGCAATGATAAACTGAGCCTGCTTATTCGCCGTTAAATCACGCATAATCCTTAAAAATGTCAGCTGCCTCGCTGGTGAGAGGGCCGCCTCCGGTTCATCAAGCAAATAAATCGCCTTTCCTTTAAAACGATGGAGAAAAAGCGAGAGGAAGGACTCCCCGTGCGACTGCTGATGAAGCGAACGACCGCCATAATCTTTAAAGCCATTCTCATCAACCTCCTCAATATGAGTCGCAAACTGATAAAACGATTCCGCCCGTAAAAAGAACCCGTTTGTCAGCTTTGGCATCCACGACAGACGGATATGTTCACTTAACGACGCCTCCGCCGCATGCACCTCATAAAAATTGTTTCGTCCCCCTCCCGCTGTATGAAAGTCACATTTATCGGCAATCGCCTCAAGCAGCGTCGATTTGCCTGACCCGTTTTCCCCGACGAAAAACGTCACGCTTTTCGTCAGCTCAAGCTCGTTCAAGCTGCTAATCGCCGGAATTGAATAAGGATAACGGTCAAATGAGGAAATGTCGTCACGCAATAAAGTTATTCTCTTTAAATACATAAATCGGTTCCTTTCGATTGATTTGGTTCCTTTATTGTAGCATGGCTATATGACATAACCCATTTGTACAAAAAAAGATATGAGCCTTCCTACATCTTCGTAGCAAGGCTCATTTCAATTGTTTCAAATTACATCCATCTTCTTATATAATCCATAAAAATAAATAAGACCTACATATATTTAAACAGGATAAAGAGCCAATATACTGGCTCTTTCAGTCTGTCGACAAAGTCTCGCAAAAGCGAGACGGTCGACAGGCTTTTTCGGTAGTCAGGGTTTAGCTCTTCGACCTCGCTCCCGGGATGGGGGGCACGCTTTCCGCAGGAGGGCGTTGAACTAACCGGCACGCCGGTGGATTTCAACCTGCCCTCTCCTCCTGCAGGAGTCGGCCCTCCCATCCCGCCCGCTTTTTCTAGTAGAATTTAATAAGGGACAGTTGGCAGGATGAAGCCGGACACTAACGGCATACAGATAGAAATAAAGATTTACACAAAGCGTCAAGAAACGATGGAACGTGTCTTTACAGATTTGAAACAAAAGCTTGGGTTGCGTTTGACAAACCTGAAAAGAGTGAAAAAAATTTGATGCAGGGGACGCTTGTTGCCATGAACCTAAAAAAAGTCTGAAGGAGCCAATATTACTGGCTCTTGTTAGCTTCCTTATCTCTTTTCACTCTTTCAAAAAATGCTTTCCGTCCATATACCACCGATCATTGGCAGCTTGTTTTTTAGTGTTCTATTCCATTACTCCGATACTTCCATGGTCGCCTGGATTTCCGGACTAATTTCCGTGTGAGGATAGTTAATTCGTTCTTCAAATTCTACCCAGTCAAGGTTTGCTATCATCAGCAAGTAGCGTTTACCGCTAGCAGGGTCGCTGATGATGATGTGGTCACGGCCAGCTGTTTCAATACGACCACGGTAAACCATAGCATTCCATTCGCTGTTCCCTTGGTACGTAAAGTAGAAAGTACCAACCTTACCTTTGTTGAAGCGCAGGATATTTTCGATAAACGATTCTTCAATCCTGCCTGTCGGTAGCTGCTGCCCAGTTCCCATCGGAACAACCGGCACAGAATACGCAGGTCCAGAAGGTATACCCGCCTGGAGGCCGTTAAAGTTTTGCGGGGCATCGCTCCCCATCATAGTAGCTGGTTGAAAACCAGTCTGATTGCTCATTGGATAAAAACTAGAATTTCCATTATTCACGAGAAAGCCATCTCCTTTTTTCATTTATCTATAAAACTCTGGGCAGTAGCCCGGTACACCGACATAGAAGCAATGATTCTTGTGTGCAAAGTCGAACTGTGTCATAGGGGATCTTGGCATCGTAGCCGTGCAAGGCTCTCGGTATGTTTGCCCCGGACTCGGATTAAAGAACCACAAATTCATTCGGGACCGTGGGTTCCTATGACCTTGCAACAAATTTCTAGCTCTCTGGAGGTCTTCTTCAGTAGGACGCTGTGTATACAAGGCTCCATTTAAAACAGGCTCGAAGTGAGGAATTTCCGTTCCCGGTATCGTTTGATAAATAGCATGTCGGATATTACGTAAATTGGCGAAGTCCGGCTCACAGTCTGCCTCAACCCGATTGGCTACAACCGTTCCAACCATTTCCATTCCTTCGGCGCCTTCACCAATGGCCTCCGCCAGCATGAGCCTTGCTAAAGCATTCACGTCATTTTCCGTATGTTTGATTCGCCTACCCATTTTTCTCACCCCTTTGCTTATACAGTAACTTACTGCCTGTAGCCCGTTTTCGTAGCTTGCCTATCCGCCCAAATCTTGAAAACTGCAAATAAAGTGAAACTTCCTCCGGTGGGGCTTTTCTTTCCTTCCCCACTTACTAGTAGTGGACCCAGAAGAGTGTGCCAGCGCACTGAATGAGAGTAAGACAGATGATATATCTGAACGTTTCCTCCTGCCCCGCAGTTAATGAATCCTTTCGTACTCTATGTATGTTTGCCTATACTTGAAACGGCGAATGCCTATATAAATTTTACCCGTATGAGAAAATAACCCAGCTGGTTCTGTAAGTGACCTTTCGCAAAAAGAGTTGTTGCATACTTTATGGTTGAGTGCTTCAGCACGTTTTAAAAACCACTTCAGGATTTTTAATCAGGCGGCGAAAAAAGACGGCGGTTCCGTACCGCGCAAAGTAAGTACCCGCGCAGACGTCACTCGCCGCCTCAATCAGCCTTTTGGCTCTATCTACCATTCTTATTTATCACGTAATATAACTGTTTTTAACGGGGCATGCCATTGGACATCAAGCGCGAACTCCTCAGAGAAGAAGCGTAACGGAACCATAAAACGATCCCCTTCAATATACGGAGCTGCATCAAGCTCTTTCGTATAGGTCTCATCCTCCGTTTTCACCTTCATCGTCCGGCTGCCCACCTCCATGTCAATCGAGGTGTTTCCTTTGCGCAGCGTTACGGTTTGCGACTGATAGGAGCTCGTATAGCCAAAAGCTTCGACAACGGCGCGGACAGGAACCATCGTCCGGCCATTTTTCAGCTCAGGCTGCGTATCAAATACAATCCGCTCCTGTCCGTAAACGACCTTGATCTCTTCATTTTGCGGAAGCTCCGGCAACTTGTACAGCGACCACCTTTTGATCAGGTTGTTTCCAGAATCAGCAATATACATATCACCGTTCTCATTTACCGCGACATCGGTCGGTTCCCTGAGCAAATTATGGCCATTCATGCCATCCCGGTCCCCGGCCAGACCTTCCCCGCTGCCAGCCAGTGTGCTCACCGTACCGTTGTGCAAATAACGGACCGCATGATTGAGACTGTCGGCAATCACAACGCCGCCATCAGCTGTTGCCGCCAGCCCTCGCGGTGCATGGAAACGAGCTGCATGCGCCGCACCGTCAGCAAAGCCTCCCCTCGCAAAAAGCTCCTGACCCTGCTCAAGCTGCCGTGCCGCCGTGACATCTCCGGCCACGGTCGTCACTTCGCCAGCCGCCAAATCAATGTAGCGAATCAGTTGATTGCCAGTATCACTTACATAGAGATTGCCAGCGTCGTCCAGCGCCAGGCCAGAAGGTTCATTAAATTTCGCTTCGGCCAGCGTCCCATCCGCATAATCACCGGCCAACAAAGGCACGCCCTCCACCACTTCGACATAACGCTCTGAAGCCGCAGTCAACGTCTCTACTTCTCCATCGACGATCCGTCTAATGAGATGGTTGCCACGGTCGGCGACATAAATCGTTCCATCGTCGGCAACAGCGACATCCGATGGATGATCAAAGCGGGCCTCCTCGCCGGCTCCGTCGCTGCTGCCGGCAACGCCATCACCAGCCACAGTCGTCACTTCCCCAGACAGAGAAATTCGCCGGATCGCATGATTATTTGTATCGGCGATGTATACTGTCCCATCCTCGGCGATCGCTATTCCTTGCGGACGCTGGAATGTCGCTTCCTCGGCCGCGCCGTCAAGCAAAGCGCCGACAGGAAGCCCATAAGCATCAACCGGCAGCCCTTCTATTCCAGCATAGGTCGTCACTTGACCACCTTTTGCGAGCTTGATCAGCTGATTGCGTGTATCAGCGACAAGCAGTGATCCATCAGGAAGGAGGGCTATTCCTTGAGGCATTCTGACTCCTGCCTCAAGCAATTGACCATTTTCATGTGTATACTGCCCGCTGCCGAGATAGACGGCAACTTCTGAAAGAAGCGCACCGTCTTCGCCGTAAATCGGCTCAGCGGCAGCGATGCTTGCTCCGCCTCCCAGCCAGATTATTGTCAGGAGCAGAAAGAGTTTTATTCGCTTTATCATGTTCTCCCTACTTTCTATAAGCTATCATCAGCGGCACTAGAATTAACTTCTTCTTTAATTTGTTCAGACCCGTCGACAGAATTAAAGCTGACAATCAGCGTATCTTTGGTTCCTTGAAGTGTAATCAACAGCTCATCCTCCTCAATTAAATCCAGTGCTACAATATCCAAAGGGGGTTCCTCATCCGAATTATAAACTTTCACATCATATCGAAGACCATTTACAATTAGCTGCTTACCATCACGCTCGACCGGTCCTGAGAAAACGATTTTTGCCGTCATTTGGTCTTCGCCTTCCTCTTCCTCCCTATTTAGCGTGCCTTCTTCAATAAATGTAAATGGGATATGCTTCGTCTCACTGAATAAGCGGTTCGAATAAATTACTTTTATGTTGCCATTCCATTCCGTAGCATTAATGACGAAGCTTTCATCTATTTTCTCCCATCGCCCGTCTGTTGTTTGATAATATAAATGACCCTCTACAGCTGGATCGTATGGCTCTTCGGAATTTCTGATCATGAATTCCTTATCAATAAGTCCAAAGCTTACAGGGAAATCATAAAGTTCCGCCTTCTCAGCATAGAAGACACCATATATTCCGTTAATGTTTTCCACCGTCGCACTCGCGATTCCATTCTCAATCGTCGTCGGCTGATAGGTCCAGTCATCATCACCCTCACGATAGAAAATACCTACTTCGTCTTCATTTGCTCCATCTTCTACGATAAATTGCAGCTTAGTGCTGCCACCTTCTATTCCAAATACCTCGTACTGCAACACTGCCCCTGCAGGATTGAGGCCGGTTATTAATTGCTCCGTAAATTCAACTGGTAAAACGTTCACACCTCCCCCTTCATCTGATATATAGGGATCATTAAATTCAATCGACCCACCTTGTAATGGAATGGCTGTCTGTTCAGGCCCCACATCAATGTCACCATAAGGGGCAAATACCGTAACTTCCAACGTCACTTCTCTTCCTAGACCAGCAATCGTACCGGTGAGCGTGTAGTAGCCATACGTCGATGTATCAATGGCGTTATTCCACTGCACGGGTGCATTCCGAGTCGTTCCATTACTCATCATCACCTCGACTTGTGTAGGAGGAGTAAAGGTTGCACCCGCTTCAATCTTAACCGGCTCCGGCTGAATGACCTCTACAATAGTTGGTGAAGGACTGCTTCCACCGCCTCCCCCTGAACCACCACTTGGCGGACGAGATGGCGGTGGTGGTGGCGCTGACGGTTGCCGCTGCTCCCGCTCCTGCTGAGCTCGCTCCCGTTCCTCCGCGCGCAGCCGATCTGCGTCTTCAAACCGCATTCGATCTGCTTCCGGCAACTGCTCGAGGTAACGATTGAGTGCGTTATTTCTCGCTTCCTCAGCCGCCCGCTCGTTCGCTTCCTGCTGCTGACGTTGCTGCTCCTGTATTCTTTCTAACAGCTCTCTGTTCCGCTCCTCATACTGTTCCCTTTGTTGCTCGCGTCGTTCCTGCTCTTCTCTTTTTTGCTGATTCAGGCGCTCCCGTTCTTCCAGCGCCTGTCTTGCCCCTTCACCTCTAAGATCCTCCAGTGGCGGGACATTATCGAGATCAATTGGAGAAGAAGATCCTTGATTATTTATCTCCTCTATCAGCTGCTCCATACATTCTCTATCTACCGTTCCACTTTCCAATGCTTGTTTTATAATATTCCCGACAAGGTTCTCTAGATTTCGGGAAAGTCGGTCCACTTCTTCGGGATCCGGCCCGTCTTCATCCATAGCCAACCAATCCTGACTAGCGTAGCCATTTATGATATCCTGCCTTCTCTGCTCGTTTTCCTGCTCAATTCTTTCCTTATTCTCTAACAGCATGCGGAGGGCTTCCTCTTTTATTTGATCGGGAAGCTGGTTAATATCCAACTGGCTAACTACAGCATTTCTCGCTAAAGCATTTGAATTGGCATTTATCTGCTGACCAGGATATGCTATTAATGCTGGATAATCCGTTGGTCTCAGCGACTGCGTGGTAACCACGCCCGAATAAACATAAGTAGTCGGAAGCCCCGTTACCGGATCAATCGAAATTGAAAAATGGGTTCCCCGCGCCGAAAAAGCGGCCTCCGAGTTGACAATTTCAAATGTATCGGCCGATTCATAAAGCGGTTCCACCTCTGCATAAACCGAGCCTGCCAGCATTTGCAGCCTCGTTTGTTTTACACCATTTCTTTCAGAAAGCGTTGCGGCATACAGCTCGGTATTTTCAGTCAGGACAAGCGAATCATCACGATCCTTGCTGCTGATTGTTGCCGAGGAACCGTCTTCCGTACGAAGCATATCCCCTTCCTGAAAAATCGTGCCAGGATAAACCAGCACTTCTTTTGCTCCTCCCGCCTTTTGAATGAAGACATCACCAACAACGTTGTCGACGACAAAAGAACGCTCTCCTTTCCCAGCGGCAAAAGCCGGCGGCATCACACTAAAAAAAATAAGAAAAAAGACGATAGAACTAATAAGGCAACTTAAAGCACGCTTTCCCGCTTTCCCTTTCATACTTTTTACTCCTCTCGGTATTTTCGAAATCTTCTTACATTATAAATCCATTTTCTCATATTTCCTACTCTATTTTTTTCAGATTCACCTAAAAAAATCTCTATTAAAAAAGGGAGCACAATAAGGCCATACTACTGCTCATTTTATTCCAATCTATAAGTAGAATGTAAGTAGACAGTTTTATGTGTACCTCCTCTGACATTCGGATAAAATTAGCATAGAGGTCATCATCATTTTTAAGATTCCGACAGCACTAAAACGATGCTTCTTTCCATCCGACAAATTCGGGCAGTCATTGACGGATCTTGCTCGTCGTGAGCTGGTATACTTTCATTTGTAAGGGAGGTTATTTGCATGAACATGCTTGAGGGGATGAACAACGCGATGCAATACATTGAGGATCATCTGACAGAGGAGATTGATGTTGAGCGCGCCGCCGCGTTTGCTTCCTGCTCGGCGTATCACTTCACGAGAATGTTCTCATCTCTCGCCGGGATCACCTTATCAGAATACATTCGGCGCCGCCGGCTGACTCTCGCCGCGTTTGAACTGCAGCATCATCAGCTCAGAGTAATTGATGTCGCGCTTACATACGGCTACAGCTCTCCTGACGCGTTCAGCCGGGCTTTTCAGACCGTTCACGGCGTGACACCATCGGAGGCGAGAAAGCTGAGCCAGCCGCTCAAGTCTTTCCCGAGAATGACCTTCCAGCTTACAATTGAAGGAGGAGAAGCAATGAATTACCGCATTGAAGAAAAAGACGCTTTCCGGATCGTCGGTCTTAAGAAGCGCGTGCCGATTGTGTTTCACGGGGTGAACCCTGAGATCGCCGCCATGTGGGCTTCGCTTGATGAACAGACAATTACTACGTTAAAGGGGCTTTCAAATCTTACTCCAGCAGGCATGATAAGCGCTTCGACCAACTTCTCAGAGGGCCGAATGCGTGAAGAGGGGGAGCTCGATCATTATATCGGCGTCGCGACAACAGCGGCTTGTCCGGACGGGCTTTCAGCGCTTGAGGTTTCCGCCTCAACATGGGCGGTATTTGAAGCAGTCGGCCCATTTCCAGAGACGTTGCAAAACATTTGGGGACGCATCTATTCGGAGTGGTTTCCGACCTCCGGCTACGAGCAGACGAAAGGCCCTGAAATTCTTTGGAATGAAGGAAAGGACACGACTTCGCCGGCATTTAAAAGTGAAATCTGGATTCCTGTGAGGAAAATTGAGTAAAACAGCTTTCAAAGCTAAGAAAGGCGACGGTTTAGTCCGATAATCCAGACTTTGCCGCCGCCTTTCGTTTATCAACGTCGTTATTCTCGTTTACAATGAGCAGAGACGACCTGTAGAAGCTTCGCCTTTTGTAAATAAGGCTTCGGTGCGAGGAACGTAATCGTCACAACGCCAGGGTGGCGACCAATTTCGATCGAGCCGGTAATCGTCGCTCGGTTCATGATTTCCGGAACGGTTACACCAAATAGATCAGCCGCACGCTTTAGCCCATTGTCGGTTGCCGCATTCAACGTCGGGCCAGTGCCGAGAACAGAAATCGGCAGCGACTCTTCAAGCTCCTTCATTCCCCACTGCGCAGCGACGGCACGTGCTGATTTCAGCTCGGCTTCCGTAAACGGCTTAGCCGTATAAGGCAAATCCTCTTCATTTGGCAGAAGAATCGGCCCTTCAAGGTTTACGCCTTTCAGAATGTGCACCTGCAAATGCACGATACCGGAAACATCAGCCGTATGACCGGCAATTTCACCATCCCCCTGCATCGCGTGCATATCGCCGAGGTAAACGCCGCCGCCCGCGACTTTCACAGGACAAATCAATGTCGCGCCAGCCCGAACCCGGCTAATATCCATATGTCCGTCCGTGCGGTGCTCATCCAGTTCCTCCTGTGTCACTGCATATTCATGCGGCGCCCCGACGAGAAACGAGCCGAAATCACCGGCGTTATGCGAATCGGGCAGCGGCTTCGACGGCGTGGTGCCGAGCTGGCCTAAAAACGGCCTCATCCGAGCGACCGTGCCAACTAAATCGTGCGGCGCAAAAGTAACGATCGGATTCTGGACAGAGGCATCAGGCGTTTTCATATAGGCACGCCCATCACGCCCGATTGTTTCTGCCGCTTCCTTTGCCAGCGTCACACCGACATCGCCGTTTTCGCTGAAACCAATCGTATAGCCATTTGTAAAAACAAACGGCGTCACATCCGCATGACAGGCTGCGCAGCGGATCGCCTCTTGTCCGATTCCTTCAATCACCGTATCAGGATAAAGCGTACCGCACTCCGGACACTGCACGGCGACGAAAGGATCGCCGAGAAAGCGGCCATCGACCGGCTGATCATTGCCCGACGCTGTCGCCAGCGATGTCACATGCATCGAATGAATCTTAATCACGATCGCGTCACCTGGCTCCGCCCCTTCAACATAGACCGGCTTCGTCACCTCATGCCCGCCGCGAATGCACGGTGTAATCATCGGTCCCCAGCAGCCGGGCGCCGTGTTGGCGATAATATGTCCTCCATCCTTAACCGGTCCTAGCATCTCTTTTTCAGGGTCCAGCACTCCATCGATAAATGAATTGACCAACAACGTCTCTGTCGCTTTCTTCATCAGACTCAGCCCCTTTTCGGAAGATTCCGTACAATGATAGCATTCGCTTCCGGGCTGCTTCTTTCCTCCTGTTGAGCCAATAAAAAAGGGTAACGAGGCTTCTCCGTCCTCATCACCCTTGGATGAAACTTTTTTAATACGTCTCCATGACTTTTTCTTACAAAATACGTTTGACCTCAGCCCATGATTCGGCTCTGAACACTTCCTTTTGCCGTTGATCCAGCTCTTCGATGTCAGTCATCGCATTTAGCCGTTCAAGTATGGTCCCTTTATCCTCTTCAGGAAACCTCGCTTCTAAAAAGTTGACAGTCGAACGAATGAGCCGCTCCCGTTCCCCTTCTCTTTTGCCCTGTTCTAACCCTTTTTGCAAAGCCTCCTGCTCTCTTAGCTCCGCCTCACGCTTAGCCGCTTCTTCATCCAGCACTTGCTTCAAGCGCGCCTCATAGGCAAGTACCTCTTCCTCCGTTGCACTGAGTTGATCCCAGCCTTGAAAAGCAGTCTTAAGTACATCATCTTTCATGGCGATCTCCTCCAGCTTCGAATTTATGAAAACCTGACACAGCACTGTCTTCCGTCTTACATGATGCTCCTCTTTGAACTCTGAATGGCCAAATCAGTTTTTTTATAAAATAGCCATTCCAGCAAAATAAACAGAACAGCACCAATAAACCCGATTATATTTACAAACAAACTATATTCCAAGATGGAAGGCGGCATTACTAGACATATAGCTAAAATGGCAACTGCACCACGTTTTATGACGGATAAACGCCGGAATAAGAATCCCTCTACGGTTATAGCCAGTAAGTAACAAGCAATTAGAGAAACAATGATCGAACCAATAGTTTCACTCCATGAAACAATTGGTTCGTATCTGAGCAATAATTCAGGAGCATAGACGAATAAGAATGGAACTAAGTACGCAACCAATCCTAATTGCATCGATCTGAAGCCGATTTTATAAGGATCACCTTTTGCTATAGGCGCCGCTGTAAAGCAGCAAACGGCCACCGGTGGTGTGAAATTGGACAAAATCGAAAAGTAAAAGACGAACAAATGGGCCGCCATAGGATCGACACCGAGTTCAATAAGGGAGGGTGCAACAAGAACAGCAACCAGTGCGTACGCTGCTACCGAAGGCAACCCCATTCCGAGTAGAATACAAACAATGGCACTCATTGCTAATAAAACAAACAATCCATATTCAGCAAAGCTCGCAAGAATAACCCCTATATTAAACCCAAGTCCCGTTATTCCTGTAATTCCCATCACGATCCCTGCGGCTGCAAGGACAATCGTGATTTCTATCATCATTTTCCCAGTATCAACAAAAACATCACAGAGCAGTTTGAATAACTTTTGAAATACCTCTCGTTGTAATGCCAGAAAGATCAAAGCAACAACCGAGGCATAGAGCCCGGAAACGGTAGCTGTATACCCTTGAAAGAATAGAAAATATACTAGCGCGACAAAAGGCGGTATGACGAGCCAGCCTTTTTTCAGGACATGACGAAGAACGGGAATTTTTTCTTTTGGCAATCGGGTAATTCCTTCACGACCTGAAAATAAATCAATTTGCAAGAAAAGACAGAGATAATACATTATAGCCGGGACTAAAGCAGCCAGCACCACTTCTGTATAGGGAACACCGAGTGTTTCCGCAATAATGAAAGCCGCGATTCCCATAACCGGTGGGATTAATTGTCCCCCCGTCGAAGCAACCGATTCAATGGCACCTGCTTGATTTGCACTAAAGCCGCTTTTCTTCATTAAAGGGATCGTCACGGTTCCGGTTAATAATACATTGGATACAGGGTTCCCAGTTACAGAGCCAACTAGACTTGAACCGACGATTGCCCCCTTTGCCGGTCCTCCTCGAAAACGTCCAAAAATCGAGAAAGCGACATCATTCAAAATATTTGCTCCGCCGAAATAAAGCAGAATTTGTCCGAACAGAATAAAAATCAATCCAATTGTAGCCGCCAGGTTAAGCATGCTCATCATGCTGCTTGGATCAATATAGAGATAATTAAAAAGTTGATCCGGTGATGTTTTACTTCCTCGAAAAACTCCTGGCAAATATGGGGCAAGAAAACCATATGACAGAAACACAGCAATGATAATCAAAAGGACCGGACCAAGCACTCTTCTAACCGCCTCCATAATTAGCAGTACACAAATTGTACTTACCAAAAAGCGTTCAGTGGAGACGTACGTCATTCTCATGATAATGTCAGGATAGTAGAAAAGTAAATAAAGCCCGACATATAACCCAAGAACCGAAAGAACCCAATCATACCAGGGAACCTTCTCTTTTGAAGAATGTTTAGTCGCAGGTATATAAAGAAAAACCGGACATAAAATAAGGGCCAAAAATAACCCAATATATTGTTCGGCATAAAGAGTTAATCCGAACGTTTGATGTAATCCTAAAACATACATGATCCCGACTAGTGGAATCAGAAAGAAAATCGTCGTAACGACGATTTTCGGGAAACGACCTTTGAACATCCGATACTTATCGTTCCCGCTGCTTTTCTCCCTTACCTCCTCTAATGGTACAATCTTCTGATTGTTTGCATCTACTTTCATAAATTATTTGCCCTCCTACATGTTAATGAACAAACTGTAGACCGGTTTCGCTTTCGGACAACGCTCTTTTTCGAGGAAAGGTGTCAAAGAACCCTCTGCATCATGTCATGGCTTTGGACTTATCCTTACAAGGTAAAAGGATAAGTCCCTTCGTTACTAAACTAGCGAATTGGAATGCTATATTTGATTTTCTATCTAATATCAACCTTTATGAAATTCCATTTAACAATTCTTGCTGCTTTTGTTCTACTTCATCATTCCAAAGTCCAATATCTTGAAAAAACTGAACTGCCCCTGAATGATAAGGCACTTCTGGATTAGGATCAAACATTAAGTCAGGCTCCCATGTTTCCAGCCATGGATGGACGGAATGCAATTCCTCATAATTCTCCCATAATGCCTCCATCATCTCATAAACAGTTTCATCCGAATAATGAGTGGAAGTCACCATATAATTTGGATACCGAATTCCGATCGTCTCTTCTTGTATATAGCCTTCTGGTTGGACCGTTGTCATTTCCGCAATCGGAAGACGTTGCAAAATTTCATCAACCTGCTCCTGAGGAATGTCATCAAGTTGGCCAGGTTCAAACCCATCAATAAAATCAAGGGCGTACAAGCCTGTCGCATTATGAGCTTCACTCATTACCGGCGCTGTCGGCACTAAAGCAAATGTCGCATCAAGACGATTATCCTGAAGAGCTTCAATACCAGCGACAATCGTAGGGATCGGAACAGGCTGAACATCATCCCATGTTAACCCATTTGCGTATAAAGCAGCTTCTGTAATTGCTAAACCGACAGCTGATCCTGGAAATTCTGCCGCCACTCTTTTTCCTTTCAAATCAGCTATCGACTTAATACCAGAATCTTCTCTTACTACAAGTCCAGTTGCCGATAAAAAATTCCCCCTGACTAGTAAACGCATTTCTTGAATGGCTTCTTCATAGCCGGCCGTTTCCTCTCCTTGAAACGCCCACACTAAATCAATGGCGCTATCTGCTCCTAGTGCTACCTCTCCTGTATTCAATAATGGCACCCAACCATTAACCCCAGAATACGGTTGAATCGTAACCGAGACCTCTGATCTGTTACTAATCATACTGGCAAGACCATTCCCCATTGCGTTAGCAGATGTTCCTACCGGCGAAGTGGCGAAATTAATGGTTTCCGTTGTAACTCCTGCCGGAGGTTCAGTACCCTGTGTTTCTGTCGTCGTCTGTCCTCCAGCACTGCCTCCTCCTTCACTACAGGCCGCCAACATCATGAAAACAAACAGCAGAATTAGTAGAAAGAATTGTTTATTTGTACTCCTAATCTTAGTTAAACTCATACAAATTCCCCTCTCATCGCTAGTGTAATTGACATAGCCTCTCTCAGCGGATTTCGTTCGCTAATAAATGATTTTGCCAAGTCATACACACTTACTTTCTATAGTCCTCTGCCCCCATCAAGTTGCAGTACAGTTCCTGTCATCATTTCTGCATCCTCTGATACTAGGTAAAGAGCGGCTTTCGCTACTTCTTCAGGGGCTACTAATCTTTTCAGAGGAATTCTTTCCAAAACCTTATCTCGTGTACCTTCAGTATCTTCGATAAATTTATCAAGCATTGGTGTCTCAACTGCTACTGGAGCAATCACGTTAACCCGAATTTTCTCGCCCGCCAATTCAGCTGCTAATGCCTTGGCCAATGTTATTTCCGCACCTTTCGTCATCGCATATAAATTCGTACCGGACATAGGCCGCACCCCAGTCATAGAGGACGTGAACAGAATATTGCCTTTTTTCTGTTTTTTCATGATAGGAATGACATATTGACACCCGATAAAGGGCGCTTTAACATTCACATTTATAAGTTGATTAAGCGTTATTTCATCCACTGTTTCAATCGGTTGAAAAGGATGCCCCGCTCCCGCATTATTCATAAAAATATCAATTCGGCCAAATTGGGAGATGGTCTTTTCGATTAATCGCTGAATTTGAACAGGTAGAGTGACATCTGTTTCAATAAATAATGCTTCAAATCCTCTCGACTTGCACTTACGTTGAACCGACCAGCCTTTTTCCTTATCAACATCCGCAATAATAACCGTAGCTCCGTGCTCTGCAAACAGCAACGCTGTAGCTTTTCCAATTCCCGAACCAGCTCCGGTTATCACAGCTACCTTTTGCGCCAACTTCAATGACCACCCCGCCTCTCCCGACTTGATTGCACTTAGAAAAAATCAGATCTGAAGCATTCTCTTATGATAATTGTTTAAGTGCTGGTAACACTTCTTTTCCTAACAATTCAATGTTTTTGATCGTACGATGATGAGGCATGTTTCCAAAATGTACATTCATATTCAATACACCAAATCCCAGTGTCTTATGGTATTCGGTTAATTTTTGGCGTATCGTTTCAGGGGAACCGACTAGAATATATCCGCTTTCTACCAGATCCTTAAACTTCAAAGCTCCAGGTGTCCCTAAACCAGCTTTTGATTTCAAAATATTTTGCAATGATTCTTCCGAAATATAGCCCGGAGGAAAGAAGAAATCTCTTGGCATGACCATTAACTTGTCAAAAAAATACATAGCATGTTCTTCCGCCTCTTCGTATGCTCTTTCGTCTGTTTCAGCACAATAGGTTAACAGGGACCAACCCAGTTGTTCAGGTGAAGCAGTATAGCCAAACTCCTCTGCGCACTCGCGATAATAATTAAATGACCGTTCTACGCTTTTAATCGAGCTGAATGTTTGCAAATATTTATATTTTTTCTCTGCAGCAAAGCGAATTGTATCCTTACTTCCTTGCGAAGGGCACCAAATTGGTGGATGTGGCTTTTGATACGGCCGAGGCCAACAATTAATATTAAAAGCGTCATAATGTTTTCCATGATAGGAAGTCGGTCCATCCTGCGTCCATGCTTGGATAATAATGTCATGGGCTTCAAAAAATCTTTCCTTCGATTTCGTTGGGTCTAGTCGGAATGAATAAGATTCCGCTCCAATTCCCCGTACAAAACCAGAGACAATTCTCCCTTTGGTAATGACATCAAGCATCGCCACTTCCTCTGCTACCCGTTGAGGATGTTCATGCAGGGAAATTGCGTTTCCAAGGATGGCGATTTTTATATTTTTTGTTCTTCGAGCCAACGTCCCCGCCATGACATTTGGCGAAGGCATAAGACCATAAGCCGTTTGATGATGTTCGTTAACTCCAATTCCATCGAAACCCATCGTCTCGCAAAACTCTAATTCATCCAGATACAAATTATAGAGCTTATTTGCTACTTCAGGGTCAAAATGAGAATTTGAAAAATTCACCCAGGCGCTATTAAATTTTTCATTAAAGTCATCGGGCATATTCATATATGGCATTAAATGAAAAGCAAATACTTCAACCATTTTCTTCACTCCTTCTATTTTTTAATCTACGAAAGATACAATTTCATTTAAAAATTCGTGAGGCTTCTCCACATAAGGCAAATGTCCACATTCTTCAATAATCGTAAAGACTGATTGAGGGATCGCCTTATGTAGCTTTTCTCCATTTTCTACTGGGATTAACTCATCATGTCTTCCCCAGACAATTAACGTCTCTACATCAAGTCCTTGTAAGCGCTTTAATAATTTGCGATCATAACCCTTCTGCCAGGAAAGTCTGGCATGCATCGCCCGATTCCTTAGCATTTCTATAGGCATCTCATCAAGTGGCGGGATATTCGGGATATTCGCTTTATCATAGAATAGCCGTCCGAACAATTCATGGATGGTCATACCAAATGGATCAAGACCTTCCTTACCTGGAATATTGACACCTGCTGCGTTACAAACTATCAATTTATTTACTCGATGAGACTGAATTAAAGAAAATTGAAGTCCTAACCAGCCCCCGATCGAATTCCCACATACGGAAACCCTTTCATAATTGATCGCGTCAAGGAAATCACGATAATGAAAAGCTAGATCATCTATTGTATCAATATCCTCTGATTTCTCCGATTCACTAAATCCAGGATGATCAGGAGCCAATATTTCATATCGTAAAGATAGTTCTTCCAAAAATGGATTCCAGCCTCCCCCATTTGCTCCGTGCAACCAAAGAATTGGCTTTCCTTTTCCGGCTCGTAACAACCGGACCTTTGTACCTTTTACATCAATTTTTTCTTCAGTATAAGAAAAAGCTGCGCACATTCCCGTTTCCTCCTTTTATGAACTATATAAAGACATCGCTAAGAGCTTTATTCCTTATCGACCCTACTACCAGCAAGCTATTTCAACTAAATTTAAGAGCTAACCAATGATCACCTTCTCTTCATCTCACTTAACGAGATAATAATCTCATTTTTATATTTAAAATATAACAGAAGGTTTTTGCTCCGTCAATATTTTTAGTCTACTTTTAATATTTAGAATTGTTTTTACGTTGCCAAATGGGACAATCAATGATTTTCGAGATAATTGTTTCATTTTTGATTTCAGTAAAAAGAAGAATATTGTATACTTAGAATAATTACGATATTCAAGATATAGGATGTGAACAGATTGCGCGATGTAAATATAACCCCTATCCGCTCTATAGAAAGGGCAATTGAAGTGCTTCAAGCTTTTACTCCTGAAAAGCCTTCTCTTACGCTTGAGGAACTGTCAAGTATCACAAACATACCTCGTTCAACCGTCTATCGAATTCTCTGCACCTTAGAGGGAAAAGGACTTGTAAGATTTGAAACTGCGACAGCCCACTATAAGCCGGGCCTGCGGTTAATTGAATTCACCGCGCTGGCATCTACGCTGGATGTCCGCCAGGAGGCTGAGGATATCTTAACGGAATTGCACAATATTACGAACCAGACTGTTGTCATGGCTGTTGAAGACGAGGATGAAATTGTTTACGTTTTCAAAAAAGAAAAATATGTCGGCTTAAAGTTCTCCTCACAAGTTGGTCAACGGCGCCCTTTCATTTATGGTGTTCTTGGGCCTGTAATCCTTGCTTACAAACCAAAACAACGAATCGAGGAGATTCTAAGCATTCCGATTGATTCTTATACGCCCCAAACGACTACGGATATTGACGAGATTCGAAAAAGATTAGAAATGATCAAGCAAGAGCAAGTGTTTATCGAAGCAGATGAAACGACTATGGGCGTTACAGGTATCGGGGCCCCGATTTTTGGCGCAAATCAAGAGATCATTGCGGCTATCGGTGTTCTTTCCCCGACGATTCAGCTTGCCGAAGATGAACTGGAAAAGATTAAAGAATTAACAATGGATGCTTCAAGGAAGATCTCAAAGAGAATGGGATATAAGGAAACCGTTTGATATCACTGAGTTAGCTTTAATCATTAAAGAACAGGCCGGATAAGTTACCTTCCGTGCCTGTTCTTTACACTGATATATTAATTGAAATACATTCCCCCGTTTATGTTAATTGTCTGACCGGTAACATACTTGAAGGAGTCTGTACAAAGGCTAAGTACAACACCAGCTACCTCCTCTGGCTCTGCAAATCGATTTTGCGGTACTGAGCTGATCAAAGCGTCATACTGCTCTTTCGGTAATTGATCCAGCGCCTGCCCTCTAGCTGAACGCACATAACCTGGGGAAACAGCGTTGACCTGAATCCCATACTCAGCTGTTTCCAAAGCCAGTTGTCGTGTTAATCCGATAATTGCTGATTTAGCCACTGCATACGGGCCTGAGGTAAAGGTTTCCGCCTTTAACACCCCTCTTTGTCCGGCAACCGAAGTGAAATTAATAATTTTGCCAAACCGGCGTTTTTTCATGCTGGGAAGGACCGCTTTGGAACAATAAAAAGCACTATTCAGGTTTACATTCAAAATCCTGTTCCATTGTTCTACTGTAGCATTTGAGATACTTAAATAATCTGACCTTTTCTGATCTGTTTCTTCCCCCAATTCACTCCGGCTAATCCGGCTCGTTCCCCCGACATTATTAATTAAAATATCAATTCCATTTGTTTGCTTCATCATCGCTTCGATTGTCTTTTCGACTTCTGATAATTGACTAACATCCATATCGTAACAAGTAGCCTTTATTCCAAGATCAGCAAAATCCTTCACAGCCTGCTCCATGTGCCTTTGATCAATGTCTCCGATGAGAATTTCGGCTCCTTCTTTGCCAAGGTATTCCGCGATTGAACGACCAATCCCCAGCGGATGCGCTGCTCCTGTTACTAACGCCACTTTCCCTTTTAGGTTTGCCATGTTCAATGTCCCCTTTCTTATCAACAAAGCTCCTTATTGCTTAAACACGAACACCGGCTTTGATACTTTTTTTGCAATTGCATCTTCAAATGCGTTAATTGCCTCTTCCGGTTTGTAATATGACACAAGCCCTTCTGTTTTCATTTTATTCTGGGCCAATAACTTGATTGCCCGCTCCATATTCATCCAGTCATAGGCACAGCTTGAAAAAATAGAAATTTCCTTACGAATTGCACTCGTAAGGTCTCCTTCTACCATCTTTGAGAATAAGCCAACAAGGGTAATACTCCCTCCCTTCGCCGTTACTGCCAAACAAGCTTGAAAAACAGAAGCAGCTCCCGAACATTCGATTACGTGTGAAACCGTTTCTTTGCCGTGCCATGCTTTTAAAACTTCAGGTATCGATTGAAGCGAGACATTAATTGTTTTGCAACCTAACTCTCTTGCAACCGGCAACCGAACTTGCTCATCAGACTCAATTCCAACGACGATAGGTTCTGCTCCGACCGCTTTTACCATCTGTGCGACTAAAAGTCCGATAGGGCCAGGTCCAGTAACAAGAACTACATCTCCTGCCCGCACTCGACTTTGATCTAGCACAGCATGACTGGCCACAGCAAGCGGTTCAGCCAAACAGGCCCTTTCATAGCTTAAAGAAGAGGGAATCTTATGAAGATATTTCGTAGAAACCGCAACTAATTCCGTGAACACACCATCTTTCACCATTCCTCTCACCTGAAAGTCATCACATAAATGAGTCTTTCCCTGCAGGCAATTTTCACATTTCCCGCAATAAAGAATGGCCTCTATTACGACCCGATCACCTTTATCAAAATTCGTAACTGCCGAGCCGATTTCTGCGACTCGCCCGGCAGCTTCATGCCCCATAATAACCGGGGTTTGAATATAATGATGTGTAGGTGCAAATTGATAAGCATGAATATCTGATCCACAAATAGAGGCATGATGAATTTCCACTAAAACTTCATCAGCTTTAAGGACAGGAGGCTCAACCTCTACAACCTGAATGCCTCCATATACCCTTTCCGTCTTCATAATGGATTTCATTGTTTTCTCCTATCTTTCTTTGATTTTAAAAATTAGCTATTTGACGATAAACAGCCTCCTGCCGAAATGTATGGGTCAGCTTTTTTAGCTGTTTTTTTATAAGCGCAAAATGACTTCCAACATTACTATGAAGCTGGGATTCAACTATGATGGCACTAATTTTCTGTTGAACAAGCTCACTGTAATAATCAGGTAAATGTTTGTCACATTTGCATTGCTCAAGACCAAGCCAATCGGCGGCCTCACACGGACGATAAAAAACAACATCATCCGGATCATCGTTGTATTGGTTCAGATAAATGTGGAACGTGCTGTGAGAGAGCTCATCATTGACCGTGTAGGCCCATATTCCATTTAATGAATCAAGGCAACGCTGCTCTATGACGGTCAGCCATTGAGCCTGCTCATATTGTTCCTGCAAAAGTTCGCTAAACGTAATCATTTTCATCTTGAACTTGTTACTCATTTGTTCTACTTCGAGCCGTGTTGCAACGTTCGCTTCCTTATTTAAGATTTCACAGACGTAAGCCGCCGGATGTCCTGATGCTTGCCGGGCGACCATTACCGCTGCTTCTGCTATCCCGGTTCGCTCCAGCAGCATATTCTCCGCACTAATCAGCGGAAAAATATGACCTGGACGTTTAAAATCCTCGGGCTCAACCGCAGATAACGTAAAGGCTTTAATCGTATCGGCCCGCTCATAAGCGGAAATCCCTGTTGTCGATGTTTTATAATCAACCGAAACCGCCATCCCCTGTTCACTTTCTTCTATTACACTAAGCTCCAATTTTCTTGCAATATCCTTTGTAATACAAACATACACAAGCCCCTTCCCTTCATGGGCCATGAAGTTCACCGTCTGTCCATCCGCATTTTCAGCAGGGGCCATCAAATAACCAACTTGTTGCTGCAAATCATCAAAAAGGATAATCGGCTTTTGGTCGAATTTTAAAGCTGAAAGCATACTTCACCCTCTTTTCTTCTCTTCATATTGGCCTGACTCGCTGAATTCTTGAAGCCTCATTGTTAGTCCCTTTCTTCCAATTTTCAGCCGACCATTTTCACCTCTTCCATTGCTAGCCTCCAAATATGACAAAAACGCCAAAATCTTAGGCCTGCGTTGAAGGATATCAGAAAGTCCATGACTAAAAAAATGGTCATCAATTGTATTGTAAACACCGCGGTTAATCCCATAGATTTGTTGGCAATATTGGAAAAAAGACAGATCGGGAAAATGAACCATTTTATTGACTTGCTCGATCAAGGAAACCCCTCCCTTCCCAGAAGATGCGAGTTCCTACTTACTCGTTTTCTATTTTTTGAGGTGTCCCCTTCAATGCTGTTTGCATAAAGACAACCTCTTGGGCCAAATTGCGAATTCTTTCCAAGACGTCTTCATCAACAATTTCATTCATTTGATTGAAATGATCTCTATGAAGATACACATATCCCGGAGCTGAAAAAGCACGAAAGTAACCGGCAATCGGCTTCAGCTGATTTTCGATCACGAGATAATGCTGGTAGGTTCCTCCAGTTGCCGCAAATCCAATCACTTTATTTCTGAGAGCCGAGACGGGAAGCAAGTCAATCAGATTTTTTAAGACACCTGTTAATGAGCCTTGAAAAATGGGTGTAGCCATAATATAAAAGTCGGCCGCACTGACGATTTCGATTACTTTTTTTGTGTCTCCACAATACGTTGCTGGGTCTCGGCCATCGCAAAACTGAACATCATAGTCCCGTAAATCCAATAGTTCGACTTCTACGTCCGGCTGAATCTTCTGCGCTTCTTCCAATAGCTTTTTGACAACGGTCGCTGTTTTTTCACCTATTAATGTGCCTGAAATCCCTAATAGTTTCACCTGACTCCCAACTCCTTTAACGAATACTTGCATAGAGGTCCGCCGGCTTCTGTTAAAGGACGGACCGTTTGAAAGTCGTTGCTGTTAATAGAGCGGTTTGAACACCTCTTCTACGAGCTGATGTCCATTATTTTCGTTGTACTCCTCCACCCTTTCAAAATCAAAGGCTTCCATAATAGGAAGATCATTTGTAGAAAATAAAAGAGCTTCATTCTCTTGATCAATGTTGACATGTTCGTGCCATGTCCAGGAAGGGATCACAAAAAAATCACCCTCTGACCAGTCAAAGCGGACCCCGTTCATTACGGTATAGCCTTTTCCTTTAAAAACATGATACACATTACTATGGACATGCCGATGAGCTTTGCCAGAAAAACCGGCAGGAAGCCTTTGCATCCGTGCTCCAATTCGATTGTTGGCATCCTTTCCAGTCGTTGGATTAATGTATTCAAGAGCAAACCCATCAATCGGATCAGGATCAAACTGTTCTAAACCGTCGAGTCCCTTTTTCGTCAACTCCCATTTATATCGGCCAAGCGGAGCACTTTTCGGCTGGCGGTCAATGATTGGGCGTGTCATTCCTCCCTGATAACGCTTCGTATTAAAATCATCGGGAACAAGTCTCTCCTGCTGTTTTTCTGGATAAAATTCCGTAAAGCAAACATTCATATACATGGTGAAGGGGGAATCGAGGCAATCCATCCAAAGCACTTCCTCCTCGCCAGTATTTTCGTGATCATGCCACGCCCAGGTTGGCGTATTTAAATAATCGCCTGGCTCGAACTCCACTCTTTCCCCATTTACTCTTCCTTGAGCACCATGCCCTTTCATAACAAACCGGCAGGCAGTTGTTGTATGCCGGTGAGCCGGCGCAACCTCGCCCGGTTTGACAGCCTGAACCGCTGCGTACAATGTTTGCGTAGCTCCCCCCCAACCAACCGGTTCCAAATCTTTCATTCCCGGATTAATTAAGAAAATAGCCCGTCGATCTGCTTCTTCCCCTACTTGAAGCAGCTCCTTTGCTGTTTCTAAATTTCTTTCAATCAGCTCTCTCTTCCATAAATAGGGGATCGGCTTTGCTTTCGGTTCGATTGTGTTCAATTTGTGAATGGAAGACCAAAGCGGTCCTAGATTGTTTTGTTCTAGCTTTTCATGAAATTCCTCTAATTGTGTGCTCATTTTTTCCGTATTCATGAATGAACCTCCTCTTTATAATCAACAGAAACTGAGAACTCTCCAATACGATCAATCTGAATTCGGACCGTATCTCCTTTTGTAATTGGCCCGACCCCTTCAGGTGTTCCCGTTGTTAAGATGTCACCTGGTTCGAGTGTCATCGCTGCTGATGCAGCTTCAAAGAATTTATAACAGTCATAAATTAAGTCTTTCGTATTGGCAGATTGACGCAGCTCTTCTCCAACCCATAACTTAAATCCAACTGAATTTGGATCCCCAAACTCATCTGCCGTCACAACCCAAGGGCCAATCGGGGTAAATGTATCAAAGGATTTACGCCATGGACGATCCTCCTTTCCTCTGACGGTAATATCCATTAAAGCGAAATAACCAAAGATGTAATGATGGGCCTCTGAAGCAGGAACATCCTTAGCTCTCTTCCCTACGACAAAAGCCAGTTCGGCTTCATGGTCAGTTCTCCTATCCTTAAAAGGAAGTCTAATCATCTCCTCTGGACCAATAATTGATGATGGCGCTTTCAAAAAGAAGCCTAATTTTTCAATCGTATACTCCGCATTATTGAATTGCTCGTTCATTTCATCCTGATGTAAATAGTAATTCACAGGAGCAGCTACAATCTTCCCCGGATTAGGAATAGGAGGACGAAGACGAACATTTGAAAGGGCATAATGCTCTCCTTCCCTTAAAGATGATTCAATCCTCGGCTTTAAATCCTTAAAGTTTTTCATCAATGTAACAAAGGACTGCTGAGGCTTTTCAGTATCCCAGTTAAGTAAATCAGTTATGTCATAAATGCAATCTTCTTTTACAACGCCAATTTTATATTCGTTAAAAAGGGCGATCTTCATGTTTCCACCAACCTCCATCTCACTATATGAGTTGTTCAACTCATTTTTTATAATATTATCCTAACAAACGAATGAAAAACCGTCAATATTTTTTAGAAAATTAAGAATATGTTTGTTGAAAAAACGACTTATGAAACAGAACTGTGACGTAAAATCGAGCCGATCATGGTTCTCAAAAAAAGACGCAACAGAAAGCGGACTCTCCACTTTCTGTTACGTCTAAATGACACTCCTTATATCGTCACCATCAATTGCTCACAAAGCTTGTCTCCCACTCTATGAAACATACTTCGTCGAACCTGCTTCCGGCAATTCACCAGCCACACCCTTCTCCCTCCAGAAAAAATGCGTACCTGAAACGAGAATTGCGAGAAAGAATGTGACGAGCCCCATAAGGAGCAACGTGATCGCAGGGGGCAGCACCAGCTCCAGCCCGTTGCCCTTTAAAAAGATTTCACGGACGCCCTCGAGAAAATGAGTCAGCGGCAACAGCTTGCTGACAAACGCTAACGCCGCCGGCATCGCTTCGGCCGGCCATGTATAGCCGGAGAGCAGAAAGGATGGTACGGCAATCAGCATCGTCACCTGCGTCGCGCCAACCTGGTTGCTGGAGAACAGACTGGCGGCATAGCCGATGCCCAACAACGCGAAGATGAAGGCAGCCGCCAGCAGCAGCAACGGAAGCACCGTGCCCCTGAACGGCAGGTCAAACAGCAGAACGCCGATGCCCAACGTAAAAAACGTATTGACGAGACCAATCAGAAAATAAGGCGCCGACTTAGCGTACGCCGTTTTCCAAGGCGAGGCCCGCCATGCGGCGAAACGCTGCCATGTGCCCTGTTCCTTCTCACGCGTGACGGTCAGTGAGATGCCTAAAAACAATACTTGCTGGATCACGGTGCCGATCAAGCCGAAAATGAGAAAGACTCCGTAATTATACGTTGGGTTATATAGAACCCGGTAGCTGAACGGAATCGGCTGAAAGGCCGACTGAATTTCCTCCGTCCGCAGACCCTCCTGCTGCATCCGTTCGACCGTCGCCCCGAGGCCAAATGTCGAGACGACTTCATTCGCCCCTCTCGTTGCGACATTGGAGACGACCATATTGCTGCCGTCGATCATCGTCAGCACCGCGGGCCGTTCGCCGCGTTTTAAGCCGACCTCAAAATCAGCAGGAATGATAATGCCGACTTTAGCCTGCCCGCTGGCGAGCATTCGCTCGACCTCCGTTTCCCGGTACACCTGACTTGTGACCGCAAAAGCTTCCGTCTGCTGAAAGGCCTGCACCATTTGCCGGCTGAGGCTGCTATTATCCTGATCCAAAATGACGGTCGGCAGCTGGTCGACGCGATCATTGGAATATAAATAGCCGAACATCAGCGTATAGAGAAGCGGCGTCAAGAACAGGATCGCCAAAAGCCGCTTATCTCTCACCATGCTGCGCCACTCCTCCATGATGACTGCGCCTACGCTCAATCCTTCCTCTTTCATTGCTCTTCTCCCGTCCCGTGCCAAATGACCGTCATCCCCGTCGCCACATCAGGAGGAAGCTCGTTAAGCATCACCTTGACGCCAAATGTGCGTATATCGGTTTCGCCGATGCTTTGCGATGCCTTTTGCGTCGCGTAGCTTGCGGTAGGGCTAAGCTGCACGACTTCTCCCTCGATCGATGTGTCGAGCGAGACAAGTCCGACTTCGACCGTATCGCCGACCGAGACGCCGGCTACGTCCGTTTCCGGAAAATAAAATGTCGCCCAGCGATTCTCATGTGATTCAATCGTATAAACCGGATAGCCGGCGCTGACAAGTTCACCGATCTCGGCCTGCTGGCTGACGACGACGCCATCAGTCGGCGCGACAAGCTCCGTGTAGCCAAGATACGTTTCCACTTCGGCCAAATTAGCCTGCGCCTGCTCAAGTCCGGCCTCCGCGGATAACACAGTCGCTTCCGCCTGGGAAACGCCTGACTTCGCCGTTTGTTCCGTCGCTTGGGCCTGGGCAACACCGGCTGAGGCGGCCTCGACATCACCTTGCTTAATGTTGACTTGCGCCTTGTTCGCCTTTGCCAGGTTCACAGCTGCTTTCGCCTGCTCGACCTGAGCCTGGGCGGCGTCGATTTCTTCCTGGCGTGATCCTTTCTGGCTCATTTCCACCTGCTTTTGCGCGACGTCATAATCGGACTTTGCTTTTTCATACTTTAGCTGCTGCTCCTCGACATCGACCTCTGAAGCCAATCCATCGGCTAACAGCGCCTTCGCCCGCTCAACATTTTTGCTTGCGGCGTCAAGCGCTTCCTTCGCGACATCACGCCGGCTTTCGGCCTGCGCCTGTTCCTCGGGACGCGGACCGCTTTTCACCGCCGCCAGCTTCGCCTCGGCCGCCTTCAGGGCAGCCTCGGCCTCCTTGATTTGCTGCTCGACGCTTTCAGCGGTTAATGTTACCGCAGAAGAGGCTTGAGATTGCTTCGCCTTCGCCGCATTGACAGCTTCGGACGACTCATTGATTTTCCCTTCAGCCAGGCCAACAGCCGCGCGTGCTTCGGCGAGTTTTCCTTCCTGGACTTTGACAGCCGCTCTCGCCTGCTCAACCTGGCTTTCCAGCTCAGAGCTTTCCAGTCTGGCAATGACCTGCCCTTGTTCAACGGTTTCCCCTTCTTCCACGAGCAGTTCAACGACGCGTCCCGCCATTTTAAAGCCGGCATTGGCCTGCTTCGCCTCGACATAGGCCGTTTGCATCGATTCCGCTCCGCTGACAAACTGGCTGCCCGCCTTCGTCGCCGAAAGAGCGAATATACTCCCCGAAATCAACAGCACAAAAACCGCAATCGTGATGATTCTTCCTTTGTTCATTGGTTCTCCTCCGCCTGTCTCTCTGTAATTAACCCGTTCATAATACTGTTCTCAAGAATACCGGCCAACTGATCGTCCGATAAGCTGTGCTGCGGCGCCCACTCCGTCACAACAGCAATGTACAATTTGAAAATGAGAAACGCCGTCAGCTCCGTCTCACAAGGCTCGATTTTATTCGCTTTGATCGCCTGTTGCAGCAAGCTGGCCAAATATTGAATCGCTTCCGTCTCAATTTTTTTCAAGGCGTTGGCGACGAGCGGTGAGCCGGTCCAGTCAATCTCCTTTGCCATCGTCCGCAGCAACGCGTGAACTTCCCGATAATTAAGAATCTCCGATATTGCGTTATGAAAATTGATAAACACCGGAAGCTCAGGCTGAATAACCTCATCCGCTTTCTCCTTCATCTCCCGGATAATGACATTTATAATTTCAAGCAGAATATCCTCCTTCGTCTCAAAGTAGTTATAAATCGTTCCCTTTCCTACCTTGGCAAACTTCGCGATTTTATCAACCGAGGTTCCTTTATAGCCAAAGGTGGAAAACGTCTCTTCCGCAGCCTTCAAAATCGCCTCCCGCTTCGCATCCATGTGCAGCAGCTCTCCTTTCAAAAGTGACCAAAATCCTAAATTAGTTCTGTAGTCATTTATACTGTAGCAGGCTTCCTCTGTTTTGGCAAGATCCTGTCTTTATGAAAAACGAAAAAAGCGCAGCAAAAGATGGAGGAGTCATCCTTTGCTGCGCCTTCAGAAAAACTTGTTTCGGCGAATTGCGATTTATTTTTCATCAGTTAAAAGCAGTAGCTTCTTGAAAAAGTCATTTGCTAAGGTTTTCTATGCCTTAATTCTTACATGTTTTATAATATTCCTGCCCTAAAATGATTAACCCTCCAACGGTTAACAAAATTCCTATCACAAACGGAAAACCTAAAAATAAGGATTGTACAGGTTCATCTCCGTACTGTGGCGCTCCAAAAATAGCATGCCATAATTTAGATTTCCCTGACCAAGCTGTTATTTCCATAGCGTAAATCGTACCCGCTAACAAAATGGTTAATGTAATTAATAAGCCCCCAAGAAGGACAAAGCCACCAATAACAATGCGTTTCATGATTTCTCCCCTTTTTTCTTTCTCCGGCTCTTGTCAGATCGCTTTAGGCTTTCCTCTCCATTTCAAGATGTAACAAATCAATTGTAAAGCCAGCTTCCATTAACAAATCTAGTCCAAGCAATCCATTTATATCTTCATATCCAAAATCATTAAAATCTATCTCAACGTGTTTAATCGTGCAATCACTGATTTGAATTTGATTTACTCGCTTCCTAAAGGCGTGCTTTTTCCTCCAATCCCAATGTAAGTCAACATGAAGACCGATATCTTCAACTGCACCTTGAAAATAAGGGTTCTAGCAGCCCCAGTATCGACAACCATATTCTCTATCACTTTATTTTTTCATTCCATGTTAAAGCAATATCCACTAAAAGCAGCCCATATTTATGCTTGATTTTCATGATAGCCCAATCTCCTCAAGCCTACATCTTGACGCACTTCGAGTACGATCTTCTTATTAGCAGTGTGGTAAACTAACTCATCACCTTTTGATTTTAACAATTCACTTGTTGCTGTTTCATCAGAGACAGGCTTGATTACTGCTATATCTTCAATAAATTCTTGACCGTTTTTAATATGAGACGATAAAACTTTTAACTTCACAAATTGATTTGGATATAATTTTCTAACGTCTGACCATTTCATCCCTCTCACCGGCCCATTTTTTCATTCTTTCCTGATCAATCTGAAGCATGTTTACTACATCAAGCTTCCACAGTACAAGGTTCTTCCCCGACAAAAAGTTTACTCGGCCGACTGAGACCATCTCTCCTGCTTTTCTAATGCCTCTTGAATAAGGGTAGTCATTTCCTTGCGAGTCTCTGCCCGGTAAAGGTCGCGTAATAACATTTTGAGTACGTCAATCTCTGTAATTTGTTCCACTGCGTCTTGCATGCTTTTTGATTCCAGACCAAAACGACTATCCAGATATTCCTTAATATCTTCTTGATGAGTTTGGATTCTAGTTCTACGTTCTGCTCGTTCCTCCGCCATGCGCAACACCCTTGCCATACTCGCCACCTCCATTAGTTTTTCAACGTATTCCTCGTCAATGAACTTGTCGCTAATCGCAATAATCGTTGACATGAGCTTTACTTGCTGATTTTGATTCTTTATTCTCTTAGCTAATTCCACGGTTTCAATCGCCCGTTCCGAGCGGTCTACAATGCTTTTCATCAATGGGAGAAAAATAAGGTTCAGCTCATCGACATCGGTCAATTCCTCTCCGTTTTCAATCTTTGTCCAGAGATCTAAGATGATCTGGTCCCCGTCATAATCCTTCATGAAAACCGCCTTCGTCTCATATGTCACGGAGCCATATTTTTTTACTTCAGTTGCATGATCGACATCCGCGCCATAAATGACAACTGTTTGAATTGGCTTCTTGTATTTCTCATAAGCACTCACATCATATTGCAGAAAACGGTCTAGCTCTTTCTCAGAAAATACGGTCTGAAATTCTAAATGCAAATACGTGTCATCCTTTAACAAAAACATAAAGTCCATTCGGCGATCATTGACGGTAATGATCGGCAAATCAGTTGGCACAACTCTCACAATGGGAGCGGTGTTGATACCATAAAAATCTAAGGCTTTTTCTCGAAACTGCTCAGTCATGCTGCGAAAAATAATGTCATAATTGGCATAGGCAACATCGGCTCGTTTCCCCATTTTCCGTACATCCTTTTCTTTTTATTTTATCATACTTGTTAACTGAAAATACCGTCAATGCTTATACATGCCTTGACCCACATTTAACAAAACAGGAGGTTCCTCTCCCCACCAACCCCTGTCCAACGAACACCTATTCAAACCCTGTTGCCTCTTCACCACGCACCGGTTCGACTCCGTCCTCAAACGTAATCCGGATAGAGGCCGCCTCTTCCCACTCGGCACTGTCGGCGACGTGGAAGTGAATATGAGGCTCACTTGAGTTGCCGGAATTGCCGCATAATCCGAGCAGCTGACCAGCCTCGACCTGATCGCCCTCGCTCACCTGAAGACTTCCCTGCTGAAAATGGGCAAGAACACTGTACTCACCATTGTGATGGTCTATGATCACATGATTGCCGAGCGGCTCCTGCTCGTTTGTCTCGATGCCCGGCGTGTTGTCGGCAATGCCATCTTCAACAGAGACGACCGTCCCCGCAGCCGGGGCGACGACTTCCTTGCCGAAGGCGTGATAACTTTCATTATTTGTTGCTTCGCCTTCGAAAGTCGAGCCATTTTCAACGACAACAAGATCGTAGGCATAGCGCTGGCTTTCCACCGGGTAATGGTAGTTCACCAGTTGATTCGTTCCACCCCAAAACGTCAGCCAGCTGCCGGTAATCGGCATCCGGTATGTGCCTTCCGTATACTGTTCATCCGTCTCCGGGTGCGAGCTGAGCGGCATTACCTGAAGACCTTCAATCGTCCAATCTTCAGCGAAATAAGCGCGGATTCCTTTATCGCCATTATCACTGACCCATTGGTACTCCTCATATCCCATCACAGGAATTTCCGATACGAGCTGAAATTCCTCGACTCCTTCAATAAATGTCTCGCCTAACTGAACAAACTCCTGCAACGGCACCTGCGCCTGAAATTCAGCGCTCGTCTGACTGTGCAGCCGCTCAAACTCCCCACCCAAATAGCGCTCCGCGAATTGCTCCGGCGCGACCGCCTCCGCCTGATCTTCGACTGGTTCCTCTTCTATAGGTTGTGGGCTGCCCTCTTCCTCACCGCCGCATGCCACGAGAAGCCCCGCCAGCATGAGCGAAGTCGTCACTGTCAAATACCGATTCATTGTAAGCACTCCTTTCGAATATCCTCTATACGAATTCTACGATCACAAACGCCATTACGTTTCATCTTAGTTATTGTTGCCGGAGAAGGGGCATTCTTATGAATAAAGGCTACGTCAGATAAACTGTTGAAGCCCTGCTTTGGGTGCATTGTCTTATACAAATAGAAATACCATCAGAGCCTTAAAACCCTCCAAACAGCACTGCGAGAAAACACGAGTAGCTTTCTCCCTTTAAATCTCCCCCTTTCCTCTTTGTATTTTAAGTTAATTCCCACCTTCTCATAAAATACACTTACTCAGTGAGTGGAGTTGCCGCGCAATTTTGTTCCATTGTACAAGAAAAAAGAGCCTCCAGAACGGAAGCCCCTAAATGTGTTTTAGTTGATTTTTTTAATCGTGAGTGTCGTCGGATTATCGAGATCAAGAGTTACCCCACCAAGTAATCCATAAAGCTGCAAACTCAGTTCATCACCCTCCTCTACTGAGACTGTTGCTGATCCATTGAAAGCCCGTTTTGATGTACCTGATGAATCAATAGTTGACGGAATTGGATTTCCATTAACAGTAATTCTTGAGCTAACTAATAAATCAGCAGTTATATAAATATCATAAGACAGCTCATACTCCCCAGCTACTTCTACTGTAAAGACTGTATTTTCTGCATTAGATGTAATTCCATTTAACTCTTGTGAATCCGGTAGCGGAATTGAGGTGCCGCCTAAAGTTACCGCTATAAAACTGCCGCTTGAATTCGAGGCGCTGCCTTCAATTTCTATTGTCCCGTTCTGCTTGGCGTCATCAAACGTTTGTGTCGCAACCGCCAAAGAGGCAATAGCATTGTTGACTTCTGTTTGACTTGCATTTACATCGTCCTGAACCGAAATAGCAGAAGTGATGGCATTGCTATAGGCAGTCCATTGCGGAGGTGTAACCCACTGCTCGCTTTCCAGAACATCAGATCCATCTGTACTTGTTTGTACTGAACCTAGATTAGTTTGAGATGTAGCTATTGCACTCACTAACCCGCTTTTATCTACGCTATTCCCGTCTTATCCTTTCTCTTTCTGGATTTATAACGAGCCTACACCGCACGTGCGACTTTCATCGCATACGGCGTTCCATCAACAAAACACTCGTGTTACTTATTTCCCCACTTTAAATATATACTGACTTCGGAAAAATAAGTAGAAATATTTTTCAAAAGCCTAATTTTCTAAGCACCTAAGGAGTGGCCTCTCCACTCATTAGGTGCACGTTTCGGTTATGACTCTTGATGCTGACAGACATTCCGGCCAATGAATTACGTTAGTTTGTTTTTCAATGCTTCCACTTCTTCAAGCGGAAGTTCCGTCATTTCTACAATCAACTCAAGCGCCATCCCTTTTTTAATCATCTTTTTCGCAACCTCAAGTTTGCCTTCATATTTGCCTTCACGTTTGCCGTCTCCGCGAATGGAAGCAATATCTTTTAAGGCTTTTTCCCTCGCTTCGTACTGCATTCTTGTTTCTGGATCCAGGCTTGCCTGCTTCAATATATCTACTGCCATTTCAAGCATCGGGTCTTGTTTTGCCATTTTTGCCCACCTCATATCATCTTCATTTGTTAAAAAGTGTAACCACTTTGCCATTCGATCATTCTTTGGGATCGATCGTTCTTGCTGCTGTCGAACAAATTTAGGCATTTCGATAAAATGTAATTGCATTAAATCCGGAAATGGTTCACCCGTTTTCTCTTCCATCAAACGATAACAATTATAATAGGCATCCGATGTAAAAAACTCAAAATCCAATAAATTGATGGTCGTCACTTTTGTTAATTGATAATAGTCATCTCCCTTGCCTAACTGTTCTTCATATAATTTTGCTCCGTAATAGAGGGATCGCTTGTGAATATTTTTTTGATTGGTTAATTGTATTTCCACGTTGGCATAACCATATCCACTAATTTTTGCTTTTATGTCAAAAACAGATAACTTGTCATTTACATTTTGTTTGTCGGTAAAAGGATTTACTATTTCCACGGCCCCAAAACTTTTCCCATCTGGTACTTGTAAGAAATCATTTAAAAGCGATAATAAAAGTGCTTTGGACTTCTTCCTGTCACTTCCAAAAATAAGCTTAAAAATAAAATCATTTTTCGGTTTTAACCATGTTATTGGTTCCATATTAAAATACCTCTTCGTATACCTTTGTAAAAATTATACCATAAAATACGGAACAAAGCTGTCGAGACTGGTACCTTTTGAAACAGAAATAGAACCATTCGCCTCCTCGATCAGTTCCCCTCGATTTACACTCTTTGTAACAAAAAAAGACCCTCTGCAAGAAGAGGATCATTTTATAAGCTTTCAACTCATCGACAAACAACATGCGTCCTAATTTCGCCCTACATCCGTTCAATTCCTTCAGCACATCACTACCCGTAATTCCTCTTTATCATCCAGCACTTTCTGGATATTAACGAATTGATTCACTTCCCCAGTGATGGAAATGCAGACTTTACGATGAGCAACCGCTTGTGGATGAATAGCCTCCACTTTTGCCTGATAGCTGCAGTTCTGCTCCATGATCTCAAACATCCATCCACTGTAAAAAGCAGGGATGAAGCCTAACTTCTCTCCGTTGACCGACATGACTACGACTGCTTTATGATCATGAGGGTTTTCAGGGTCTAAAGAAAATTCTACCCTATCATCGATTTGAAGCTGGTCAATCACCTGATCTCCCTGATAATAACGCCAACCTGCTACAAAGAAGTCTAAAACAAAGTTGTTATGTTCCACAATAATCGGCGAAACAAATTCATAGGAATCTGTCGCTAAAATGCCGCCTGTCGCCCGCAACACATCCATTTCCGTGCACTCCGTTGAAAGACCTAAATCCTGAAGTACAGATAGGTAGTCAGGTCTTCGACGGTCTGGTAACCGTCGCGCAAACGGCCCAAAAAGTGTGTTGGAAGTATACGTCTTATTTGTATCCGGGAATGCTAAGTGAGGTCGATAACCATTGTCCATCGCTTCTTTCAGCTTTCTTCTATATCCTTCCTGTTTATGGCACACTAGAAATGTAGGAAACGGCAGCTAATTTATGTACATAAAAAAGGCCACTTGCCAACATCCTGAAAAATACATACA
>NZ_JBEPKD010000032.1:0-40598 GCF_040544555.1 Halalkalibacter oceani | reverse complement strand
GTTCGGGCTTTCTTTCACTCCTCACTATAACTTAAAAAAGAAATAGTGGGTACGATCACCCGTCGATGACCTTACCCACTAATCTTAGTATGTTTCTTTTCTCTTATCGTTTCGCGATTTCTTCAAGCAGCAGCTTGTTGACCATTGGCGGGTTGGCTTTTCCTTTGGAGGCTTTCATAATCTGGCCGACTAAGAAGCCAATTGCCCGGTCCTTCCCGTTCTTATAGTCGTCGATCGACTGCTGATTCTGGTCGAGAACCTCGATGACCATTTTGCGCAGTTCGCCTTCATCTGAGATTTGAACAAGGCCTTTATCCTTGACGATTTGTTCAGGATCTCCACCTTCTTCAATCAGGTCCTTAAAGACCTTCTTCGCGATCTTCGATGAAATCGTTCCTTTTTCGATCAGCTGAATCATTTTTGCCAAGCCTTCCGGCGTGAGCGCGACATCGGCAAGCTCTTTTTGTTCAGCGTTCAAGTAGGCGGAAACTTCACCCATCAACCAGTTCGAGGCAAGCTTCGCATCCGCTCCCTTGGCGATTGTCTCTTCGAAGAAATCAGACATTTCCTTTGTCAGTGTGAGTACCATCGCATCATAGGCCGGCAGACCAAGCTGTTCAACATAACGCTGCTTGCGCTCGTCCGGAAGCTCAGGAATCTCGGCACGAATGCGCTCCTTCCACTCCTCGTCGATGTGAAGCGCCACGAGATCAGGCTCAGGGAAATAGCGATAATCATCGGAGCCTTCCTTGACGCGCATTAATACCGTTTTATTCCCGGCTTCATCGTAGCGACGCGTTTCCTGCTCGATGATTCCACCGGAAAGAAGGACCTGTTCCTGACGTTTTTCTTCATATTCAAGCCCTTTGCGGACGAAGTTAAACGAGTTAAGGTTCTTCAGCTCCGTCTTCGTGCCGAACTTCTCCTGTCCGACCGGGCGCAGAGAAATATTCGCGTCACAGCGCAGCGAGCCTTCCTCCATTTTACAATCAGACACACCCGTATATTGAATGATCGACTTCAGCTTCTCTAAGTAAGCATAAGCCTCGTCTGGAGTGCGAATGTCCGGCTCGGAGACGATTTCAATGAGCGGTGTTCCTTGACGGTTAAAGTCAACCAGTGAGTAGCCGTTACCGGAGTGAGTCAACTTGCCGGCATCCTCTTCCAGATGAAGACGCGTAATTCCGATGCGCTTCTTCTGACCGTCGACCTCAATTTCAATCCAGCCATGCTCGCCAATCGGCTTATCAAACTGGGAAATTTGGTAGGCCTTCGGATTATCCGGATAAAAATAGTTTTTACGGTCGAACTTCGTGTCGGTTGCGACTTCACAATTCAATGCCATCGCCGCTTTCATCGCAAATTCAACTGCCGATTTGTTTAATACAGGCAATACGCCTGGATAACCAAGATCAATGACACTTGTATTCGTGTTCGGCTCTGAACCGAAATGGTTCGGACTGGCTGAGAAAATCTTTGATTCTGTTTTTAGCTCAACGTGAACTTCAAGTCCAATAATCGTTTCAAAATTCATCGTTATCCCCCCTTACAATGCCGGTTTTTGTTTATGATAGTCTGTCGCTTGTTCAAACGCATGGGCGACGCGGTAGACGGTGCTTTCATCAAAATGCTTGCCGATAATTTGCAGCCCGAGCGGCAGACCATCCTGGAAGCCGCATGGAATCGAAATTCCCGGTACACCGGCAAGGTTAACCGGAATCGTCAAAATATCATTGGCATACATCGTTAGTGGATCATCTGTTTTTTCACCGATTTTAAAGGCAGGTGTCGGCGTCGTTGGTCCAACGATAACATCGTACTTTTCAAATACATTCTCAAAGTCCTTTTTAATCAACGTCCGGACTTGCTGGGCTTTTTTATAATAGGCATCATAGTAGCCTGAGCTTAAGGCAAATGTTCCGAGCATGATCCGGCGCTTCACTTCATTACCGAAGCCTTCGGCGCGCGTCTGCTTGTACATTTCCATCAGATTCGTTGCATTGTCGGTACGATAGCCGTAACGTACCCCGTCAAAGCGGGACAGGTTGGCAGAAGCCTCAGAGGAAGACAGCAAATAATAGGTGGCCAGCGCGTACTTCGAGTGCGGAAGGGAAACCTCTTCCCATGTCGCGCCCTGAGCTTCAAGCACTTTAAGTGCATCGAGCACCGACTGCTTCACGGATTCCTGAACACCTTCACCTAAATATTCTTTAGGAACGGCAATCTTCAAGCCTTTTACATCGCCGGTGAGAGCCGAAAGGAAATCAGGCACTTCGACATTCGCCGATGTTGAATCCATCGGATCAATTCCAGTGATGGCTTGCAGCAAATAAGCGTTATCCTCTACAGTACGGGTAATCGGTCCAATTTGATCAAGAGAGGAAGCAAACGCTACTAACCCGTAACGCGAGACACGTCCATATGTAGGTTTTAAGCCGACGACACCACAGTAGGCTGCCGGTTGGCGAATCGATCCGCCCGTATCCGAACCAAGGGCAAATGGCACTTCTCCGGCGGCGACTGTCGCCGCCGAGCCGCCGCTTGAGCCGCCTGGTACATAATCGAGATTCCAAGGGTTTTTCGTTTCCTGGAAAGCGGAATTCTCCGTTGAAGAACCCATTGCAAATTCATCCATATTCAGCTTTCCAATCGTGATCGCCTGAGCTTCGGCAAGCTTTTGAACAACGGTCGCATCGTAAATCGGGTCAAAGTTTTCCAAAATGCGGCTGGAGCATGTTGTCCGCAAACCTTTTGTGACGATGTTGTCCTTCACACCGATCGGCATACCAAATAAAAGCCCACGTTCACCGCCTGAGCTAAGTGCCTCGTCCAGCTCTGCAGCATAAGCGCGCGCCTTTTCTTCGTTTAATGTGACAAACGCTTTCACTTTATCATCGACTTCCGTGATGCGCTTGTATGATTCATCAACAAGATCAGAGACCTTCACTTCTTTCTTTTGAAGCATCGTATGAAGCTCTGACATCTTATGGTCAAATAATGCCATCTTGCTTTTCCCCCCACCTATTCTATAATTGACGGCACCCGTACTTGGCCATCCTCATGGTCTGGTGCATTCTTTAATACCTCTTCAACCGGCAAGCCTTTTTCCGGCTTGTCCTCACGAAGGACATTCTTCATATCGAGAACATGTGAAGTCGGCTCAACACCAGTGGTATCAAGCTCATTCAGCTGCTCCGCAAATGAGATAATTGCATCAAGCTGCTTTGTGAACATTTCTGCTTCTTCATCAGTAATCGCAAGTCGTGCCAGATGCGCTACATGCTTTACTTGATCTGCTTGGATTCGGGACATTTCTTCATTCACCTCCGCGTAAATTCGAACGTATTGACAATATCATTAATGATACCAAATTCCGCCCCTCTAGGCAACAAAGCCCAGTAGAGGAGGCCGGAATTCAGTACGCTGTTTGACTCAGGTATACGTTGAGGCATTACATAAATTAAAAAACAGGGGACAGTTTTTGTTCCACTCGAACGATTCTGTTTGTCCCAGCCCTGACTTAAATAATCGGTGTTTTTGCTTGCTCGTATTCTGCCTCGATTTCTTTAGAAGGCGCTTTGTCGAGCAGGCTGAAAAGAATAATCGCGAGCGAGGCGAAAACGAAGCCAGGAATGATTTCATACAGCTCTAGCAGCGGATAGTGGGCGCGTTCAATTCTAAACCAGGTGTCAAGCTCGGCCCAAATAATAACCGTCATACCGCCGACAATCATTCCCGCCAGTGCTCCATTACGCGTCATTCGCTTCCAAAATAACGCCAGCAGCAGCACCGGACCAAAGGCGGCTCCGAAGCCGGCCCACGCATAGCCAACGAGATCGAGCACTGAACTCTCGGGATGATAGGCAAGCCAGACTGCTACAAGGGCGATGAACACGACGCCGAAGCGGCCGATCCAAACAAGCTCCTGCTGGGAGGCATTTTTGCGTACAAATCCTTTATAAACATCCTCCGCCAGCGCGCTCGATGATACGAGCAGCTGCGAATCAATCGTACTCATGATCGCCGACAAAATCGCCGCTAATAAAAAGCCGGACACCCACGGATCAAATAAAAGCTGACTAAATACAATAAAAACCGTCTCATGGCTACCCTCAGCAAGCGGTTGACCGGCGATGCCATTTGCTGAAAAATAAGCGATCCCGACAAAGCCGGTGAAAATGGCGCCAAACAGAGAAAGGACCATCCACGTCATCCCGACAGCCCGCGCCTTCGGAATTTCGCGTACCGATTTCACCGCCATAAAGCGGGTAACGATATGTGGCTGTCCGAAGTAGCCAAGCCCCCAGGCAAGCAGGGAAACAATTCCGATCACCGTCGTGCCTTGAAAGGCATCTAAATACGATGGATCGATTGCGCCAACGGCCTGAACGGTTTCATTCCAGCCACCCATCTCAGCCATCGCCCGCAGCGGAACGATAATGAGAGCGAGAAACATTAAAATCCCTTGAAAGAAGTCGGTCCAGCTCACCGCTAAAAAGCCGCCTAAAAAGGTGTAGGAAATAATGACGAGCGCCCCAATCCATAACGCCTGCGTATAAGGCATGTCGAAGGAAGCTTCAAACAGGAGCGCGCCACCGACGAGTCCCGAGGATGTGTAAAAAGCAAAGAACACGAGGATGACGAGTGCCGAAATAATCCGCAATGCCTTCGTACGATCATGGAAACGGTTTTCAAGAAATTCAGGCAAGGTGATTGAATCTTTGGCGACAGCCGTATATTGACGGAGGCGTGCCGCAAGAAACTGCCAATTCAAATACGCCCCAATCGCCAGTCCGACGGCGATCCAAATTTCCGTCATGCCGCCGAGATACATCGCCCCCGGCAAGCCGAGCAAAAGCCAGCTGCTCATATCGGAAGCGCCCGCGCTTAACGCCGCCACACTTCCGCCAAGACGCCGGCCCCCAAGTACATAATCTGATAAATTATTCGTCATCCGGTAAGCAATGAAGCCAATTAGCAGCATACCGGCCAAATAAACAATAAAGGTTAACAGCGTTGCCAGTTCCATCTTATTCTCTCCCTCCTCTTCGTAATGTGATAAGTGATAAGACGATTAATAATGGCATCGGTACAAATAACAAAATCCAAGTCGCTGTCGTCAGCTGATAGTCCACTTTCCCTCACCTCCTGTTATTCCATATGCATGAAGAGTGTATCGTAGTATTCCCGGAGAACGAGCGGACGATTACCACGATAACACAATATTATTATCTGAACATTTTTTTATTTATTTACGATTTTATAAGATGTATAACTATCCATTTCTTGTATGTAAGCTTTGCGAGTGAAAAACACAAAATGAATAATCATCCATACATATCATTAATTATTCATTTCTTTTCCCGACAAAAAGGACGATGTTTCAAAAGGTCACATTCGAAACATCGCCACAAATTTGTTATTAACGGGAACCTTTTATATAAGGCTTGCCGATTGCCTTTGGACCTTCAGCGCGACCGACGAAGCCGGCCAGCGCGAGAATCGTCAGCACATAGGGCGCGATCAGGAGAAAAACGGGCGGGACGTTCGCCAGAAGCGGAATCTGCTGCCCGGTTATACTCAATGCCTGCGCCAATCCGAAGAAGAGCGCCGCCCCGAGAGCGCCGAGCGGATGCCACTTTCCGAAGATGAGCGCGGCAAGACTCATGAAGCCTTGGCCGACAATTGTCGTCCCCGAGAAGTTTCCGGAAAACGTCAGCGCAAACACGGCTCCACCGAGACCAGCAAAAGCGCCGCTGAGCATGACGCCGATATAACGCATTTTGTTGACGTTAATCCCCATTGTATCCGCCGCCATCGGATGCTCGCCGACAGAGCGCAGTCGAAGTCCGAACGGCGTGTAAAAAATGATCAGATAGACAATCAAAGCCAACAGAATCGCCACAAAGGATGTAATATACACATTTGAGAAAAACAACGGTCCGATAACCGGAATATCACTTAAAACAGGGACATTAAAACGATAAATGCCATTTTGCACGGAATCGGTTTGTCCTTTGTTGTAAAAAAGCCGCACAAGGAAGACACAAAGCCCGACTGCTAAAAAGTTCAGCGCGACCCCGCTGACAATCTGATCCGCCCGAAAGCTGATCGAAGCGACCGCATGAAATAGTGAAAAAATCATGCCGACGATAATCGCCGCAAGGAGGGCAAGAAAAATCGATGTCCACCATGCTACACCGGCTCCTTGCAATGTCAGCGTAGTTACAATTCCGGTGAAGGCTCCCATTACCATCAGCCCTTCAAGCCCAATATTGACAACACCGGCCCGTTCGCTGAACAAGCCGCCAAGTGCCGTCAAGATAAGAGGAGCAGCTAGGTAAATGGCTGCCGGGATGACAGCAGCTAGTATTTGCATGAGATCCATCATACATCCTCCTTCTTCACACGGTTAATCACCCAACGAATCATATAGCTTGAGGCGACGAAGAAAATAATAAGCGCAATGACGATATCGATCAGTTCACTAGGTACACCGGCCTGCGACTGCATCGTCAGGGCGCCAACCTTTAAGCCCCCGAACAAAAAGGAAGCGAGGGCGACTCCTATCGCGGTATTCGCGCCGAGCAGAGCAACGGCAATTCCATCAAAGCCGACGCCGGAAAAGCCGGCAAGAATGCTCATATATCCATAGGTTCCAAGCCCTTCCATCGCCCCGGCAACACCGGCAAAGGCGCCTGAGACGACCATCGAGAGGACGATGTTCTTCTGCACGTTCATCCCGGCGTATTGCGAGGCGTGCTGGTTAAAGCCGACCGCCCGTAATTCAAAGCCTTTGGACGTTCGCCAAAGCAGAAACCACATAATGAAACAGCCGAGCAGCGCGATGAGAAAGCCATAATGTAAGCGAGAATAATCGGTAATGGATTGCAAAAACGGCGAAGCGAGCGAGGCTGTCGAATGGATTTCCTCCGTCCGCTCACCCGGCACGATCAAATACGTCCGAATAATCGCATTGGCTGTATGTAACGCAATATAGTTCATCATAATTGTCACGATAACTTCATGAACCTGAAAGCGGGCTTTAAGCAAGCCTGGAATAAAACCCCAAAGCGCTCCCGCAGCCGCCCCCGCCAAAATCGAAAGAGGTAGATGGACAATCAGCGGAAGTTCAACTGCCAGTCCGACGTAAACCGCTGCCAGCCAGCCAACGATCAACTGACCTTCCACCCCGATATTCAGCAATCCGGTTCGGAAAGCAAAGGCTACCGCCAGTCCGGCAAGAATGAGCGGTGTCATCGCCCGGATCGTTTCGCCAATATAATAGCTTTCCCCAAAAATTCCTTTTACCAATGCCGCATAACCGGCAATCGGATTATATCCGGTAATCAGCATAATCAACGCACCAATGAGACCGCCGAGCAGAACGGCAATCAATGGCACGGCTAACGACAGCAGTCTTCCTTTAGGAAGCCATTTAGCTATCACGTCTCTCACCTGCTTTCTCTTTCTTCGCGCCTGCCATTAGAAGGCCCAGCTCCTGTTCATTGGTCGTTGCCGCGTCGACAATCGCCACAATTTCCCCTTCGTACATGACCGCAATCCGGTCGCTAACATTCAAAATTTCATCCAGCTCAAGCGACATTAGCAGGACGGCCCGTCCTTTATCACGTTCCTGGACGAGCCGCTGATGGATCGTCTCAATCGCCCCGACATCCAGCCCCCTTGTCGGCTGAGCGGCAATTAACAGCTCAGGTGAACGATCAACCTCACGGGCAATGATTGCTTTTTGCTGATTTCCGCCGGACAGCGCGCGCGCCGGCGTCAGTTCCGTTGGCGTGCGTACATCATAATCCTCAATCAAATGACGGGCTTTCTGATAAATTTCCCCATATTGCAAAATACCATTTTTGGAAAACGGCTTTTGATAATAGGTTTGTAGCACGATATTTTCGCCAATCGTAAAGTCGAGCACGAGACCATGCTTATGGCGATCCTGAGGAATGTGGCCGATTCCGGCCTCCGTCACTTCCCGCGGCTTCAAATTTTGCAGCGGCTGACCTTTTAACTGGATTGTGCCTGCTTCCACTTTGCGCAGTCCCGTAATCGCTTCGATCAGCTCCGTCTGCCCGTTTCCTTCCACTCCGGCAAGCCCGACAATTTCCCCAGCTTTAATATCGAGGCTGAGGTTTTTGACAGCCTCGACACCGCGGCCGTCTTTGACTGTTATTCCTTTGACATCCAGCACAACATCCTGCGGCTTGGCCGGAGCTTTCGTAACCTTAAAGTTGACCTCGCGTCCGACCATCATCGCCGCCAGCTTATCTTCATCGGTTTCAGCGACATCTACCGTCCCGATCCCCTTGCCACGGCGAATGACCGTGCAGCGGTCACAAACAGCAAGAATTTCCTTCAGCTTGTGGGTAATTAAAATAATCGACTTGCCTTCGGCGACCAATGCTTTCATGATCGCAATCAGCTCTTGAATTTCTTGCGGCGTCAACACCGCCGTTGGCTCATCGAAAATCAGAATATCCGCCCCGCGGTACAGCGTTTTCAAGATTTCAACACGCTGCTGCATGCCGACTGAAATATCTTCAATCTTGGCGTAAGGATCCACTTTCAAACCGTAGCGGAGTGAAATTTGCTGAATTTCTTTTGCCGCTTTCTTACTATTAACCGTCCCGAACATCGTCGGCTCGCTTCCGAGAATAATATTTTCGGTAACTGTGAACTTTTCAACGAGCATAAAGTGCTGATGAACCATCCCAATCCCGAGTCGATTAGCGACATTCGGATCGGTAATCCTCTCCTTTTTTCCACGGACGATAATTTCGCCTTTTTCCGGCTGATATAAGCCAAACAGAATATTCATTAAGGTCGATTTACCAGCGCCGTTTTCACCGAGAAGGGCATGGATCTCCCCTTTTTTCACTTGGAGCGTTATATTATCATTTGCGACGATCCCCGGAAACTCTTTGCGAATATGATTCATTTCAATGACATAATTCATCTCGACTCACTCCTTGCTTCTCAGACTCAGCCGTAGTTCTTCCCCGGACTCCAAGCCTTGTTTTCTTGAAAAAAGGGGCAATGATGGATTGGGGAACAGCAATCCGTCATTGTCCCTTTTTCTCCATAATTCACATCCTGTTAAGGAAAAAGAGCAACCTATGCACCCTCACTCCTCGTTAGATCCAATAGCAGGCGACAGGATGCGACGCCCAGACTATTCTACAACTTAAGTCAGAACAGCATAAGTCACCCTGAGTGATGGTGCTCCGAAGATCGCCATCGACCTTCGGAGCAGTCTCTTGCATGAATGATTTCAGTCTGCTTATTACAGGGAAGAAAGATATTCCTCATATTCTTCATCCGTCTGAGGTACGCTAATTTCCCCATCCTGGATTTGAACTTTGTATTCGTCGACCGCATCAAGTGCTTCCTGCGGCACATTGTCAGTTGTCGGCGCAATTCCAACCGCATCCTCTTCCAAACCATATTCGAGGATCTCTCCACCAGGGAAGTCTCCGCTCATCGTCCGCTCAGATACAAGGTAAACAGCCGTATCAACACGCTTTACCATCGAAGTTAATGTAACAGACACATCGCCGGAAACACCTTCCTCATGCTGATCACGGTCAACTCCGATGACCCAGACTTCCTCACCGTTACGCGCTCGGTTAATCGCTTCCTGGAAGACGCCATTTCCCGCTCCTCCAGCGGCATGATAAATAATGTCCGCGCCTTGGCCGTACATATTATTGGCAATTTGCTGACCACGCGTCGCATCATTAAAGCTTTCTGTATACTGCGTTAAAATTTCAGCATCCGGGTTGACAGCCTTCACACCGGCTTTAAACCCGCTTTCAAACTTTTTGATCAATTCACTTTCCACGCCGCCAACAAAGCCGACTTTATTTCCTTTTGTTTGCAATCCGGCAACAACGCCGACAAGGAATGAGCCTTCATGCTCTTTGAACGTAACATTGGCAACGTTGCTGTAAGGATTGCCATCTCCATCTGTAACAACAGTATCGACAATCGCAATTTGAGCGTCTTCAACCTGCTCGGCAATGGTCTTGACAGCATCCTCCATTAAGTAGCCGATCCCCCAAACAAGGTTGGCCTCTTCACGTACAAGTGTCCGAATATTTGGTTCAAAATCGTCCATTGTAGCCGATTGCAAATAACGATAGCCTGTCCCTTCTTCAAGACCCATTTCTTCACCAAATGCCGTTAAGCCTTCCCACGCCGACTGGTTGAATGATTTATCATCAATTCCACCGACATCGGTTACCATTGCGACAGTGAAATCTTCCGCATCCGGTGTAGCTTCGTTTTCCGCGGGCTCTTCACTCGGAGCCGCTTCATCGGTCGTTCCCTCTTCTTCTCCAGCCCCACACGCCGTAAGGGCGACAACAGCCGCCGCCGTCATTGTTAATGTGCGTAACCACTTCTTCATCTTTCTTTCCCCCTTTTTTATTCTACAATAAAAATGCTTAACAAATGTACGCAATAAACGGTTTTCAAATCTGCTCATTCCTTTCTTATGGTTTTCGGCACTCTACTCTCCTATACCCATCAAGCAGCATCATTCATCCCTTATTTTGTACATCGTCAAGCCGACTATCACGCTCGTTAGACATCAGACCTCTGAGGACAGTCCATTGTCTTGAACGACATAAATATATCATGTAATGCGGCAATAATAAACACTTTTTTCATCATTTTTGTCGTATGTAACATACTAATTGTTGTACTTTTACAAGATTTTATTGATTGTACAGCGCTATCATCTTCGGCAGGAAAAAACAGAAATGAGAAAAGGCCGGGCCAAAAGATTGTTACCTTTTGCCCGGACCCTATCAAAGCCAGTTTTCTTTCATCCTCTTCAGCCCTACTGCCTCTCCTTCAGATTATTCACCCGCAGAACGCGCCAGTCTAGTCAGGGTCGCAGCAATTTGCCGATGCAGCTCACGGCTCTGTTCAAACAGCCGCGTCATCCGGAAAAAGCCGTGTATCATTCCTTCATATCTTGTTACTTCCACCGGAACGCCGGCCTCCCTTAAACGAGCGGCGTACAGCTCTCCTTCATCACGATACGGATCATACTCAGCGGTGATCACAAGAGCCGGCGGAAGCTCGGCGTGTGACGCCGCCAAAAGAGGCGAGGCGAGCGGATCAGTCCGCTCCTCTTCCTGTAAATAGTGATGACTGTACCAATCAATCGCTTTCTTCGTAAACCCGTACCCTTCGCCATTTTCCTCGTAGGACGGCTTCGGCTCCGAAAAGTCCGTTCCCGGATAAATTAAAATTTGATAGTGTATAGCCGGCCCTTGCTTTTCCCGTGCCATTAAAGTCACAACCGCCGCCAAATTTCCACCGGCGCTGTCTCCGCCGACGACAAGAATACCTGGATTGCCGTTATAAGCGGAAATATGTTCAGCCACCCATTTTACCGCCGCATAACAATCGTGCGGCGCGGTAGGAAAGCGGTACTCCGGCGCTAAACGATAGTCAACGGACACGATCAGATACCCTGATAGATTGGTAAGCGCACGAAGCGGACGGTCAACAACATCCAGATCACCAAGCACCCAGCCGCCACCGTGAAAATAAACGAGCACCGGAAACGGTCCCGCTCCTTCAGGCGTGTAGATCCGCAGCTGTATCGTGCCGTCCTCAACTGGAATGGTCACCTCTTCCACCTTTGCCACAGCTTGCGGCTCCCCACTGACATCAATCGTTTCTCTCATTCGTTGGCGGTTTTCTTCCACCGTTAATTGTTCAATTGATTTTTGGCCCGCTGCCGCAGTCTCTTCCAAGTATTTTTTCACCTCTGGATGTAGCACACTGTCTCCCCCTCTTTTACATGAATATTCAGTTATTTTGTAGTCTAAGAAGACCTTGAAGACAGACGACTGCCTCCAAGACTTCACTTAGGCTACATTTTGAAACTAGTAAACATGGATAAACGGTTCTTCATTCGGATTTAAAATGACGATACTTTCCGTCTTGCCGGATACAGAGGTGATCGAAACACTGACCTTGTATCCTCCTTGAAAGCGTTGCTGCAGCTGACTCGCCGCAAATTGCGACAGCGCGACAATTTCCGCTTTGCCCTGATAGCGGATCGGGATTTCAATCGTCAACTCCTGAATTTGATTGTTTTCATAACGACCCCTGGCGACAACACCGATGTACGTATCAAAGAATTCCTGGATATCATCCTTGAAGCGCTGGAACTGGTCGGCTTCATTACGCGCCTCTTCATTCGCTTCATTGGAAGGGAATAAATAATAGCGCTGATTCATTCGCTGCCACCGCTCCAAATTGCCTCCCGGCTCAGCCTCAGCCTGGGCGATGAAGTTTCCAGGAATTACGGATTCCTGCGGCTGCTCACGGAACAGGGCGACAATAATTGGAATTTCGTCAAAGGCGCCGTTCTCCCGTTCTTCTGAACGCAATCGATTGACCACTTCCTCCGCGATCCGTCTGCCTTCCTGTTCAATCATTGCTTCTGAAAGCTCGGTTTCGTAGAAGTAGTAGCGGCCCTGTTCATCCTCCACACGGAAATTATACACGCTGTTCATTGAAAGACCGATGACAATCCCGCCAAGATTCAGTTGACCATTCTCGCCTTCGACCATATAGTTATGCTCCAAAATGTGCGACAGAGCACGCGGTCGATCCTCCTCCTGCTCACGCAGCGTATTTCCTTCTCCGAGCGGCGGGTTCAGACCGAGCGGATTATCGGTTTCATCATAGCGCCTCAGCCAACTATTTAATTCTTCACGTTCAATGAATTGACCTTCCCGAAAGAAATAATTCTCCGGCTCAAAATATTGCTGGGCGATGCGGGTCAAACCAATTTCAAGTTCATCCAAATCAAGCCGGTTATGAACGACGGAATTCCCGAATCCGCGCGATTCCCCGTGCAAATAAGTTCCGTCGTAAAGCACGCTTTGATAATAATTATCCGGCGTAATGACTTGCGGTACGACTTCAACACTCGGCTCCCCATCATCAACCGCTTCCTCTACTTCCGCTTCTTCCTCTTCCGGAGGGGTGATCGGTAAGCACCCTGCCAATAGCAGCAGGGCAAGCGACAATCCTGCCAGACGTTTCAACATGTCAACCCCCTCTCCTTTCTATTTTTCTAAATCATTCTCACGGAGCACGGCAACGAGCTCCTCCTCATTCCAGACAGTAATGTTCAGCTCAACGGCTTTCTCAAGCTTTGAACCGGCCTCTTCTCCGGCAATGACAAGATCCGTTTTCTTACTTACGCTTCCCGTCACCTTGCCGCCCAGCTGCTCAATTCTTTCCTTTGCCTCGCCTCTCGTCAGTTGCTCCAGCTTCCCGGTCAGCACAACCGTCTTACCGGCAAATGGACTCTCCTCAAGTTCAGATGCCCGCGGAGCCTTTGGCCCTGTATACGTAAAGTTCACGCCCAATTCCTTCAGCTTGGTGAGCAAGGTCGTCACTTCCGGCTTTTCAAAATAGCGGACGACCGAAGCTGCCATTTTTTCCCCGATTTCATTGACTGCCATCAATTCCTCTTCCGTTGCCCGCTGAAGGTTTTCCATCGTCTCGAATTCCATCGCCAGCGTTTTCGCCGCTTTCGCACCGACAAAGCGGATCCCTAAGCCAAACAGCAGACGTTCGAGCGAGTTATCCTTTGTTTTTTCAATCGCCGCAAGCAGATTGTCAACCGATTTTTCTCCCATACGCTCAAGCTTCAACAGTTCATCGCGCTCCAGCCGGTAAAGATCGGCGACATCGCGAATGAGTTGATGATCGAAAAGTTGCCCGATCACTTTTTCCCCCAGTCCGTCGATGTTCATCGCGTTACGGGAAACGAAGTGAATCAGACCTTCCTTGATTTGCGCCGGGCATTTCGGATTGATGCAGCGCAACGCCACTTCCCCTTCGAGCCTGACGAGCTCACTGGCACAGGCCGGGCATTCCGTCGGCATCGCAAATTCACGCTCATCCCCCTTGCGCAACTCAGTCAGCACATTGACGACTTCCGGAATAATGTCCCCGGCTTTTTTGACGACAACGGAGTCGCCGAGGCGGATATCCTTCTCCCGGATCAAGTCTTCATTATGGAGCGAGGCACGCTGGACTGTTGTTCCGGCCACAGTTACCGGCCGTAGAAGAGCTGTCGGCGTAATGACGCCGGTCCGTCCGACATTTAACGTAATATCCTCTAAAATCGTCACTACCTCTTCCGCCGGAAATTTGAAAGCAATCGCCCAACGTGGACTTTTTGCGGTGAAACCAAGCTCCAGCTGCTGATCAAGCGAATCGACCTTAATGACGATCCCATCAATTTCGTATGGAAGCTCAGCCCGCTTTTCGACCCACTCCTCCGTAAAGGCAATGACCTCTTCGATATCGTGACAAAGCCGGCTTTCCGGGTTGATCCGGAAGCCAAGCTCCTGCAAATAGCGAAGGCTTTCATGATGTGACGGAATCACTTTCCCTTCCAGATGGTTCATCGAATACACATAGATCGAAAGGTGGCGCTTCGCGGCCAGCTTCGGATCAAGCTGACGAAGGGAGCCGGCGGCGGCATTGCGCGGATTGGCAAAGCGCTCTTCACCCGCCTCCTCCTTCTCGACATTGAGCCTTTCAAAGGACGGCTTTGGCATATAGGCTTCACCTCTGACTTCCAGATCAACCTCTTCCTTTAAGCGTAAAGGGATCGCCGGAATCGTCTTTAAATTAGCCGTAATGTCCTCGCCTATCGTCCCGTCTCCTCTCGTCGCCCCTTGGATGAAGCGGCCTTTTTCATATAAAAGCGAAACAGCGAGGCCGTCTATTTTCAGCTCACAGCTGTAGCGGACCTCGTCATCAATCAACTGCCGGACCCGGCGATCAAAATCCCGCAAATCGTCTGCGGAAAAAGCGTTGCCCAGACTGAGCATCGGATTGCGGTGCTCGACCTTTCTGAAAAAAGGCAATGGCTCGCCCCCGACCCGGACAGATGGAGAATCATCGCTAATGAACTCCGGGTACTGCTCCTCCAGAGCGATAAGCTCCTGCATCAGCCTGTCATATTCAGAATCGGGTACAATCGGCTGATCGAGCACATGATAGTGATAGCCGTACTCTTCCAGCAGGGATCGAAGCTCTTCAATCCGCTGCTTTGCATCATTTCGCTCCATTTCGTTCGTTCCTTTCTTAGTATCAACCCAGAATTTTTATCTTTATTATGAAAAAACCGCGCAGCGGCTTTGCCCCTATTTCTTCGTAATGGGCGCAAATTTGGCGAACAGCCGCTTAATGCCGGTCGGGTTCGGAAAGGCAATATCAAGCTCAACCGCTTCGCCTTCGCCTTTTATGCTGACGACCGTGCCAACACCCCATTTTTTATGCTCGGCTTTATCCCCGACCTGCCAGGAAATCCGCTCTCCTCCTGTTTCCGTCGTCTGCGGCCGGCGCGCTGACGCTGAGAGCGCGGCCGGCTTCGGCCGTGACGTCTTCATCCAGTCGGGAACCTGCTTCTCTTCATTAAGCGACTCCAGGCACTTCTCCGGAATTTCGGCGATAAAGCGGGAAGGAGGATTCGTATTCGTGCGCCCGTATAACGTCCGCAGTCTGGCGTTTGTCAAATAAAGCTGCTTTTCGGCACGCGTAATCCCGACATAAGCGAGACGGCGCTCTTCCTCCATTTCCTCTTCCTCAAACAGCGAACGGCTGTGAGGGAAAATGCCTTCCTCCATTCCGATCAGAAAGACGACCGGAAACTCCAGCCCTTTGGCCGAGTGAAGCGTCATCAGCGTAATCGCCTCCTTCGGCTTCCCTTCCTTCTCCTCATCGAGCTGGTCAATATCGGCAACTAAAGCGAGATCGGTTAAAAACGCGACAAGCGACTTGTCCTCATTCTGCTTCTCAAATTCATTCGTTACCGTTAAAAATTCATCAATATTCTCTAGCCGGCTTTGCGCTTCAAGCGATTTGTCATTGCGCAGCATTTCGCGATAGCCTGTCCGCTCAAGCAGCTCCTCCACAAGCTCGGAAACCGACAAGTATTCCTGCATTTGCATCCAGTGGCGCAGCTGCTCCGCAAAATCGTGGAGCTTCGCTACCGCCCGTCCGCTCAGGCCGATTTGGTCAACCTCCTGCAAGGCGGCGAACATCGAAATCCCCTGCTCGGACGCAAAGGCGCCAATTTTATCAACCGTCGTCGCGCCGATTCCCCGTTTTGGGACGTTAATGATCCGCTGCAGACTAATATCATCATCGGGGTTGGCGATAAGCCGCAAATACGCGAGCACATCCTTGATTTCTTTCCGATCATAGAACTTTGTACCGCCGACGATATTGTAATCAATATTTGATTTGACGAAATACTCCTCAATCACCCGCGACTGGGCATTCGTCCGGTACAAAATCGCAATATCAGAGTAGGAATAGTTCTCCTGTCTCGTCTTTTCTCTAATTTTCTCAACGACGAACTGCGCTTCAGACTGTTCCGTATCGGCCGCAAAATAGCCGATGCCGCAGCCTGCCTCGTTATCGGTCCATAGATTCTTCTTTTTGCGCTTGGCATTGTTCGCAATCACATTGTTCGCAGCTTCAAGAATCGTTTTGGTCGAGCGGTAATTTTGCTCAAGCAGGATCACCTTCGCATTTGGATAGTCTTCCTCAAAGGACAGAATATTACCAATGTCGGCCCCGCGCCAGCGATAAATCGACTGATCGGAGTCGCCGACGACACAAATGTTTTTAAAGCGGCTGCTCAGCTGCTGCACGAGCATATATTGAGCGCGGTTCGTATCCTGGTATTCATCAACGAGAATATACTGAAACTTGCGCTGATAAAATTCAAGCACTTCCGGCACAAGCTTAAACAGCTCGATCGTTTTCATAATTAAATCATCAAAATCAAGCGCATGATTCAGCTTTAGCTGCTTTTGATAGTCAACATATACATCGGCGGCAATTTGCTCGTAAGGTCCCGTCGCCGTACTGGCAAACGCATCCGGTTTTTTTAATTCATTTTTCGCGCTGCTGATCATTCCGAGAATCGTCCGCGGCTCGAATTTCTTGGAATCAATATTGCGTTTTTTGACAATTTGTTTGATCACCGATAATTGATCAGTCGAGTCAAGAATCGTAAAATTCCGGCTGTAGCCAATCCGGTCAATATCACGGCGCAAAATGCGGACGCACATCGAGTGAAAGGTCGAAATCCAAATATCCTCGGCAATTGGTCCGACAAGCTGGGCGACCCGGTCCTTCATCTCCCGCGCCGCTTTATTCGTAAACGTAATTGCCAGCACACTCCATGGCGCGATCGCTTTTTCCCTTAGCAAATAGGCGATCCGATGCGTCAGCACCCGCGTCTTGCCACTACCGGCCCCGGCCATTAACAGCAATGGGCCTTCCGTATGCGTCACGGCCTCCCGCTGTTCCGGATTGAGCCCGGCGAGCATTTTTTCAACAATTTTTCCTTGCACAAATCCCACCACCAAATATTCGTCTTGTATTTATTCTACTTTTGCGTACGTTTTACAGCTTCGACTGTTGCCAGCGCTACCCCGACATCCTCATAAATCAAATTCCCGACAACGACTGTATCAGCAAGGCCGGCCATTTCCCGCGCCTGCGCCGGTGATTGAATGCCACCGCCGTAAAACAGCCGCGTCTTCTCCAGCACTCGTGACACGTCCTCGACGATGCTGACGTCGCCATACACGCCGCTGTATTCGAGATAGAATACCGGAAACTGATACAGCTTCTCAGCCATACGGGCATACGCGACAATATCCTCACCTGACAGGTCTGTGTTTGCTTCGGTCAACGCAGCGACCTTGGCTTCCTGATTCAGCACACAGTACCCTTCCATCACAACCTCGTCCCAGTTCATAATCGGGCCGAATTCCTTGATCGCGGCGTGATGATGACCGAGAACCCACTCCACTTTACTACTATTCATCACAGAGGGAATGAAAAAATAATCAAAGCCTGGCGTGATGGACTCGACATTGGAAATTTCCAGCGCGCAGGAAACGCTGAAACGGCGAACCCGGGCCAGCAGCTGCAATGTCTTATCTAATGTCACTCCATCCGTCCCCCCGAGCAGAATCCCATCCGTTCCCGATTCACATACGGCTTCAAGGTCTTGATCGGAAATCTCTTTATTCGGGTCCAATTTAAATACATGGCGCCACTCTTGATAGTCAAGCATTTTCTCTTCCACCTCTGCTATTGTTCATGTCATTTCTCTGAACGTCATTATACCAAAGATAAGAGCTGTTGTCGCTTGACGATCTTGTAAAATAACAGGCAACACTTCGCCTTTCCCTTACTGGACATTCAAGTAATGACCGCCTTATACAGATACGGAGGAAGGAGAAGAGATCATTACGATGGAAAATTTCCTCTTGCCTGCGATAGAAGATCGAGCCGTTACCCTCGGTTCTGAAGAAATGCAAAAACGCCCCAGCTTGAAACTGGAGCGCTATCGTTTCCTATTAAATAGTCCCTGAGGAAGCGAGTAGCTGAAAGAAACCCTCCTCCTCATGAACAAGAGCTGAAACATCATACTGCTTACAGCGTAACAATGCCAATCAGCATCGCAATGACAATTAACACAATACTGAATCCCCACACCCAGAAGAAGGAATAACGGATATGCCTTCCCATCTCAAGACCTGCCAGCCCGAGCGCGAGCCATAATGCTGGTGAAAACGGACTGACGAAAGTACCGATAATATTACCGATAATCATCGCATAGGCGATCGATGCCGAATCGACGCCATGAGCACTGACAATTTGATCGATTAAAGGTAATAAGGCGAAATAATAGGCATCCGTACTTAAAATCAGTTCAAAAGGCACTCCAAGAAAACCGATGATGACATGAAGATACGGGATGACGAACGCCGGAAGATAAAGAACGATATCCGTTGCCAGTGAATCGAGCATTCCCGTGCCATCAAGAATTCCGAGGAACGATCCGGCAGCAAGAATGATCGCCGCCATCAGCAGCGCATTTGGCGCATGCGCTTTGATCCGTTCCATTTGATCATTGACCTTTGGATAGTTAACAAGCAGAGCCACACTGAGACCGATCATAAAGATAAATCCAGCCGGAATGATGCCCCAAACGAGCAGCGTAATAACCCCTAACGTTAAAAGGAGATTCAGCCACAGCAAGCGCGGACGAAGGAGGCTTTCGTCTTTTTCTTTGATCGTTGCCGTTTCCACGGTTACTGCAACTTCATCAGCCGCTCCGCCTTGCGCCTCCAGCTTGGCAATCCGCCGTTTCTCGCGGATGCCGAGAATGACCGCCAGCCCGACAAGCAGCACGAGAGCAATGAGCTGCAACGGAATAAGCGGCCGCCATAAATCGGAAGGATCGCCGCCAATAACCGCCGCCGTCCGGCCAATCGGCCCGGCCCACGGCACCATATTCATGATACTGGCACTAAGTCCGACAAGCAGCAGCAAAAGATATGGATTCATCCGTAGCTTCTGATAAAGCGGAAGCAAAGCCGGAATCGTAATTAAAAACGTTGACGCCCCTGAGCCATCGAGATGGGCAATCGCCCCGATCAGCACCGTCCCGACTGTAACCGCTATCACATTCCCGCGTGAAATCGCAATCATTTTATTAATAATCGGGTCAAACAGACCGGCATCCTGCATCACGCCAAAAAACAAAATCGCAAAGATGAACATAATCGCGACCTGAATGACCCGGTCAATTCCTTCATTAAATAAACCGCCGATTTCAGCAAGACCGAAGCCCGCTAACAGCGCGCCGGCGATTGGCACAAGCACAAGGCCGATAATCGGCGAAACCCGCCCCCGCAGCAATAAAAATACAATAATAAATATCGTCGCAAAACCGATCAAACTTAACATCATACTTCCCCCTTTTTTCCAAACAAGACAGAGGGATTCAAGCTCTCCGAAAACCATAAAGCGCTTACAAGCACCAACAAAAACCCCTCTATCAAAATGCTATTCCAACGGTAGCATAATTGATAAAGAGGATGAAGCTTTTGGAGAAAAAGCGTATATTGCGCATTATTTGCTTTTTGTTCATTATGCTCACAGAAGAAAAACGCCACGCCACAGACGTCTTTTTCTTTCATTCACCCATCCTTATCCTGCAAGCGAAAATAGCGGCGCTCCGGCCGGCCGACCTCTCCATACTTTTGTTCCGCGGCAATCTCGTTAGTCGTCACCAAATATTCTAAATACCGTCTCGCCGTGGAGCGGCTTGCGCCGATCGTTTTGCCGACAGCGGCTGCGGTTAAGCCTTCTTCTTTATCGTCTTTCATTACCCGTCGGACTTTTTCCAAGGTCAGACGGTCAATTCCTTTCGGCAGCTCACTGTAGTCCGCTTCCTGTTCCAGCCTTTTCTGACGTCCTGCAAATAAGCCGTCGATCTCCTCCTGCTCCAGCTCCTCGTTCGTCATAAAGGTTCGCCGCTGGTGTCGGTAACGCTCCAATGTTTTCTCCAGCCGGGCAAATTCCACCGGCTTGATAATATAATCAAACACCCCGCCGCGCAAGGTCTCCTCGATTGTTTTCACTTCTTTGGCAGCCGTCATCATAATGACATCGCATTGTCTTAGACGACGGATTTCCCAGAACAACTCGAGTCCTTCAACATCCGGAATAAAGACATCAAGCAAGATCAAATCCGGCTTTGCCTTCCCGCTTGCCAAATAGGCTTTTGTCTCCTCTCCGGTCTGCAAAGTCGCCACCACCTCAAACTCTGGCACTTTTTCGACGAATTGCCTTGTAATCTCCGCCACCCGAAAATCATCTTCAACAATTAACACGTGAAACCGTTCAGTCATCCATCTTCCCTCCGTCCCTTTCTTTCGCTAGTGTCACGACAAAGCAGGCTCCACCAAGCTCGCTTTCCTCAAGCGTCAGTTCACCATCTATATCCTCCAACAGCCGCCTCGTCAACGCAAGACCGATCCCTCGATCAGCACCGGCCTTCGTCGTATAGCCCTGCTGAAAAACCTTTTCGATCTCCTCTTCCGCAATGCCCGGACCCGCATCGTCAACTTCAAACACGACCACATCACCAATATCTGTGAAAGACAGGGCGACCTCGCGCTGTGCTGTTTTGTCCTTGACCGCTTCAATCGCATTGCCGATCAAATTGCCCAGCACGGTTACCAATGCATCGCGCTGCCGGTCAGAAAATGGATGCTGCAGTTGACTGTCTGGGTCAATCGTTAACGTCACACGTTGCTCCAAAGCCTGATTCAGCTTTCCGAGTAAAATCCCGCTTATCATCGGATCGGGCACCTTTTTCATCAAAAAATGAATCCAGTTCTGCTGAAGTGTGCTCTCACGCCTAATAAAATCAACCGCCTCCTGCTGCTTATCGAGCTGAATTAAACCGAGAATCGTAAACATCTTATTGGAAAATTCATGTGTCTGGGCACGCAGCGCCTCCGCATATTGCTTCACTCTTGTCAGCTCCTGTGAAAGCTGCTCCAACTCAGTTTTATTCCGAAAAGTCGACACGGCACCGATCAAATTCTGCTGGTAATAAATCGGCAGCCGATTGACTAACACGATATGTTTGCCGACAAGCATCTCCTTATCATACTGGCTTTCTCCCGTCTGCAGCACTTCATGCAGACGCGAGTTCGGCAGGACGTCCAAAATCGGTTTTCCGATAAACGGATTCGGCTCCTGGGCCTTTGCCCCGAGAAGACGCTGAGCCGCTGTATTCATTAAAGTAATCAACCCATAGCGATTAACGGCAATAATTGCTTCATGAGTCGACTGTAAAATCGTCTCCTTTTGTAAGAAAAGATGCGAAATTTCCTCCGGCTCCAACCCAAAGAGCAGCCTCTTAATATAACGGGCGATGAGAACAGCCCCGACGATACCGACGCTCACAAGGGCAACTAAGACATACCAGAGCTTGCGATGATAATTCATGACAATCGTCTGGACATCCTGCGTTAGAAATCCGACACTGACTACCCCAATCACCCCACCATCGGTATCGCGCACCGGCACCTTACCGCGAATCGAACGCCCGAGCGATCCGATAGCCTCCGAAACATAGGATTCACCTAACAGCAGCGCCCTCTCATTGTCTCCTCCGACCATTTGCTCTCCAAGCCGCTCAGGCTGCGGATGAGCATAACGAATCTCCTCCCTATTGCCGACTACAATAAATTGCGCCCCCGTCGCCGCCCGAATCGGTTCCACAAGCGGATGAATGACCGCAGCAGGATCGTCCAGCTCGTACGCTTGCCGCAATTCAGGGATCCGCGCGACGCTTTCGGCTACGGCAAGCGCCCTTTCGCCTACTTCATGTTTAAGAGTATCCGAGAAAAAGGCATGGAGAAACAGCCCCATAATCGCAAACATGCTAATAATCAGCAGCCCGATGATCAACGTCATTTTCATTTGCAGCTTCAATTTCACGTTAGGGTTGCCAATGTACTTAAGATAGTCACCCTCTTTTATCGTCAGCATTTTCGCCCCGGCTCCTTTTCCCTTTCTTGTTCCATCTCGTATTGTTTCATATTGCCAACAATAAAATAAGTCTGGCGACATGGTTTTTCAACCTGTTTGCCAGACTTATTTTCCTACAATTCATCAAAGCCGTTATCGCTTGATACTTTGGCATATTGCCGTGATTTTTGCTCAAAGAAGTCGCTTTTGGCGGCATTGACGTCTTCATAGGCTTTAATCCATCTCATCGTATTCGTCCGGTATTCCGGGTAAATCGCTTCATAGCCGAGCTGTTTGATCCGTTTATTTGCCATAAACTTTAAATAGGCTTCCATTTCCCCGGGATCGATGCCGTCGATCCGGTCGCCGATAATATAGCGGAACCAGTTCATCTCCAGCTCGGTCGCTCTGTGAAAAGCACGCTCGACAAACTGCTTCATCTCCGCTGAATCAAGCTCTGGATTTTCACGAAGCAGCTCTTTATAGAGATTCGTAAAAAAGTAGACATGGAGCTGCTCATCCCGGTTAATATAATTAATCATCGTCGATGTCGAGACCATCTTTTGATGGCGGGCGAGGTTATAAAAGAAGGCAAACCCTGAATAGAAATTCAGCCCTTCGAGAATTACATCATAGACAATCGATTTCGCCAGCGTTTCGGCGCTTGGACGCTCAGTAAAATCCTCATAGCCATCGACGATAAATTCATTTCGTTCCCGCAGCACGGTATCATGCTTCCAATATTCATAGATTTCATCCTGAACCGCCTTCGGCACGAGGCTTGACAGCACATAGGAATAGCTTTGGTTATGAACGACTTCCTGGAAGGACAGAACGCTCATCAGCGCCGCCATGCTTGAATCGGTTAAATAGTCGGCCACCCGCAGCGTGTAATCGGTTTGGATGCTGTCAAGAAAAGCGAGCAAGCCGATAATTTTTTTGAACGCCTCCTGCTCGTGCTCCGTCAGCGAGGTGAACTGCTTGGCATCATGGGTCATATTGATCTCGAACGGCGTCCAGAAATTGGCGAGCATATTTTTGTACAGTGGATAAGCCCATGAGTAACGGACATCATCCCAGTTCAGCACGTTCGAGCTTTTGCCGTTGATCAGCGCGGTCGAGGCATTCGGTGCCTCGACATCGTATAGCTTTCTTTTTTCCATCATCATCGATTCTCCCCTTTGTTCCAATTTAGCTGGAGCAGCTCTCACAATCCTCGACCGTCACCGAGGTCGAACGGACATAATAGGTCGTCTTCAACCCTTCCTGCCAGGCGAGCAGGTGAAGCTCAAGCAGCTCTTTTGCTTTCACCGTATTCGGCACATACAGATTAAAGGAAATCCCTTGATCGACATGACGCTGACGCCGTCCGTTCTGGCGGATGCTCCATTTTTGGTCGATCAGGTGAGCCTGCTTATAGAGCCAGGTCGTTTCCGCCGTCAAATCCGGTGCCACGACAGGGATTCGGTAATTTTTCTTTTCTTCAACATAAAACTTCGCAAAAATCGGATCAATCGAAGCAGTCGAGCCGGCAATGAGCGAGGTCGTCGCATTTGGCGCGACCGCCATCATATAGCCGTTACGCACGCCGTACTCTGCCACATCCTGCCGCAGCTCATTCCATTTTCCCGACGTGTAGTCCCTCTTCGCAAAATAGTCCCCCGTATGCCAGTCGGAGCCGGAAAACGCCGGATAGGCGCCCTTTTCCTTTGCCAACAGCAATGAGGCTTTCACGGTGTAATAATGAATTTGCTCATAAATCTCATCCGCATAGGCGACGGCTTCCTCGCTTTCCCAGCGAATTCCTTTCTTCGCCAGCAAATGATGCCAGCCGAACGTCCCCAGTCCGACCGCGCGGTATTTTTCATTCGTCAACTGCGCCTGTTTCACCTCAATCTGATTGAGGTCAATCACATTATCGAGCATCCGCACCTGAATCGTAATTAACCGTTCGAGCACATCATCTTCCACGGCATTGGCGAGCGAAATCGAGGACAGATTGCAGACGACAAAATCACCCGGCGTTTTCGTCGTAATGATTTTCCCGTCCTCCGTATGCTCTTCTTCAATGATCGTCGGGCTCATATTTTGCATAATTTCCGTACAAAGATTCGAGCCGTAGATCATGCCACGGTGCCGGTTCGGATTCATCCGGTTCACCGTATCGCGGTAAAACATAAACGGACTGCCCGTCTCAAGCTGCGAGAGCATGATCCGCTTCATGATCTCAATCGCCGGCACTTCCACGCGCGAAAGCGCCTCTTCCTCCAGACAGCGGCGGTAACGGTCGCGGAAGCTTCCCTCACCCTTTTTCTCGTCATAGCTGTCCTCCAGCGAAAAGCCCATCACCTGCCGTACTTCATGCGGGTCAAACAACGCCCAATTCTCACGCTTTTCTACCGCCTCCATAAATAAATCAGGAACGGAAACAGCGGTGAACAAGTCATGCGTCCGCTGTCGTTCATCACCGTTGTTCAGCTTCGCATCAAGAAAGGAAAAAATATCGCGGTGCCACACATCCAAATAAACGGCAATCGCCCCCTGGCGCTGGCCAAGCTGGTCAACGCTGACCGCGACGTTGTTCAATTGCTTCATCCATGGCAGCACACCGGAGGAGACTCCTTTAAAGCCGCGGATCGAAGACCCTTTTGCCCGGATTTTGCCAAGGTAGATTCCAAGTCCACCGCCATTTTTGCTGACGGTCGCCGCATCGGTGCAGCTGTCGAAAATCGCTCGAAGATCATCCTCGACCGTATCAATAAAGCAGCTTGATAATTGCCCTCCCTTCTTTCCGGCGTTCGCCAATGTCGGCGTTGCCGTCGTCATATATAAATGAGAGAGCGCCCAATAGCTTTCCTTCACCAGCTCAAGGCGACGTTCGCGCGGTTCCTTGACCATCAGCAGCATTGCGATCACCATGAAGCGCTCCTGCGGCAGCTCCTGAAGCGTTCCATCATAGCTTCTCGTCAAATAACGGTCAGCCAATGTCTTAATTCCAATGTATGTAAAGCGCTGATCCTGAGAAAGGTCCAGCACGCCGGCCAGCTCAGCGAGTTCCTGTGACGAATAGCTCGCCAGCCGCTCATCGTACAGGCCGTCCGCGATTAATCGACCGACCTGGGCCGGGAATGTCGAAGCCCATTGCTCCACTGCTGTGCCACGCAAGCCTGTGACTTGCTCATAAATCGAGTACAGATAGCATTGCGCCGCGACATATGTCCAATCCGGCTCATCAACATCGAGATGATTCAACGCTTCAAGCGCCCGCTTTTCCCAGGAAATGTCTTTATCCATTTTCTCCAGCCACTCGGCGATCGGTAAATCGCTAAATCGACTGATTAGCTCGTCTATCCCATATCGTTCCACTGTTCCTGCTTTGCTCATCTTCCATCACTCCTTCAAAAATTTCGAGGCCATCGAATTCCATCAAAAAACGCCCTTTCTCGGGCTGAGAAAGGGCGTAAAACGGCAGATTGAGAGTGTAATGTTCAGCTTTAGGCATGGAATATCCTTGAACATTCCACCGCTTTAAAAGCTGTGCCGTCTCACTTCTCAGTCCCCGAAGATAGCTGACTTTGGAAAAAGTGGCAGGTCTCCTGACTCGTGCTTCGTCCTACAATGAGCCTTCCCATACAAGAGCGATCTACCTGCTTGCACAGTGGTTTTCTCATTTCGTCACACTTACAGTTGCGGGGACAGTTCTGGATTTTCACCAGATTCCCTATTAAGCCGTATATGGCGCCATTTATCCACATCAATATATAGTTGTCATCCTCGCGACCAATCACGATATATTGTATATAGTAATGGATTTCTGTCTGAGTTGCAAGATTTGTTTTTGAAGAATGATAGGAAAGGATGAGGGCAGGGTCAGCCAACTTGCTCCAGAACATCTTTCAGACTGCCTGATCCCACCGAGGACAAATGCTGTGAAAAATATCCCTCAACCCGGCCTTCATAAAGGAAAACAGCCTGCTTGCAAGCTGCTAAGTCATCAGGTTTTACAAAGCAGGGAAGCTTCCCACCGACAGAAATTCCGCCTCTCTGCAATACCGTCGCAACAAATTCCGAGCAGAAAAAAGCATACGGCCGCTTGATTTCCTTCGCAAACAAAACGCCAAAAAGTCCGAGGAAGTTATACGTATAGCTTGTCTGCTGCGTCTCGATTTCCCGGACGTAGGACAGCATTTTTTGATAGCTTTCCTCCGTTACAGAGCAGCGATAAATCGCGCAATACGCTTCTCCGAAAAAACGGTCTCTCATATTCTCCTTTACAAATCCACCGATGAAAGGATTATTCATTCGTTTCCGTCCAAAGCTGCAGGTCATCTCCAGTTCTTTGTCAAAAGACAGGGACGCATGGTTCAAGCGCTTTTTTGTAAACAACCTGATCATCCTTGTAAAAACCGTTCCGGTATCGGTAAGTATAATATAAACATCCATCCTCTCGCCTCCATCTTCTGACGCAGCTAAAGCAGCATCTTTCTTTATAGATCATCCTATAAATTTGAAGATGGAAAAACGCTCCGAGGTTGCAAATCCTATCCGTCTTAAGGCTGATTATTTGCACACGATTAGGGCTCCCTTTGCCCGCCCTCTCTTCCTCATCCCTCAGCTTCAATCACAACCGCTGTCCCGTAGGCGATAATTTCTGCAGCTGCACTCATCAATGTAGCCGACTGCAGTCTCATGCCGACAACCGCATTGGCTCCTTTCGCTTCAGCCTCTTCGACCATCCGATGGATCGCCAGCTTTCTCGCTTCCGCCATCATGTCAGAATATCCCTTTATTTCTCCGCCGACAATTCCTTTTAAAGCCGCTGTAATATCCCGTCCAATATGCTTCGTCTGGATCGTGCTTCCTTTGACATAGCCCTTTACCTCTGTTATTTCATAGCCGGCCACCTGCTCAGTAGTCACTATCATCCTAATCGATTTCCTCCTTTTTTTCGATGCGCCTTTCTCTGATGAGAATCAGCAGCAAGACGACCAATGAAATCACGTAAATGTTTGGTTATCCGTAATATAGAATTTTTACTAACTAACTTCTAGGAAAGACTGAAATAAGACACTTACAAAACAAGACCCTGTGAAAGCCTTGTTGATCTATTTTTGATAGTACTGGATTCCCAATTCACAATTGCTTTGTTCGGAATAAAATACCGATCTTTTCATCTGTAATGTTCAACAGCCAGTTTCCCTTCTTATGTTGTATAGACTTATGGTTGGTGGAGTGACCTTTAACCGGCGGGCTACCCCACTAGAGTCAATCCAGTAAGTACATTGGTCAGCAATGAGTACCAACGAGAGATATCATGAAAGCGATCGGTCATATGCAAGAGAGTACAACGGAAATTTATTTGCAGAGTTAAGTTAAAAAGAGCCAGCAACAATGGATAGAAACTTTTCCTGATATTTGAACTATTCCACCTTACTTTCTTGCGAAATTTGAAGATGGAGATTCCAAAGAACACTAGCGCAACCGATAGTTATGGATTAGGCTATCCCCTAGAAGTCTTATCGCTTCATTTTTAAGATTCTTTTGAAGCGATTGCATAGGGAGTCGTCTGTCGGGAAAAGCTAAAGACTAAAAATATGAATGCTTATAGCCAACTTTACACACTCATATCCCCCATCTCTACACCAAGCTGCTCGCCCAATCCCTGCAGAACAAGAGCATTCTCATGCAGCTGGAAGTTGGAGACATTCCGCATCACCTTAAACACCGCTTCCAGGTAAGATTCCAACATTACCCCCAATGAACCCGCCGGAAACTGCATCTGTACAGCCTCTTCTGTGTTATTGATTTCAAGGGTGATATAAGGTTTCTTTCCCTCTGCCAAATGTGCTATCAATTCATTCATCATCTCTTTCGAAAGAAAGAAATTTTCCTCCGCGACGCCGTCTTCCAACGTTATCTTCTTAAACGCAGATGGATCGACATGGAGGTTTATTCCACCGTCTGGGTTGAAGCTTAGTTCAATCGTTAAAGAAGGTGAAGAAAAGTCGTCAGCACTGCTGTCTGATGAATCATTACGGCCTGTGTTCCCGGTACCAGAAGGTGTATACAATTGGAACCGATTGGAATGGGTCTCAACCGTATTGCCTGCCCGATCCTCGCTTGAATGTGCAAATACCAATCACCATCTACACCACTTTTTGTCAATATCTCTCCATCTACAAATGAAGTCCAGCCTGATGTAGGGGCTGTTGTATTGGGTGACCATAAATACCTTATAGATGTTGGGTCTTGACCACTAGCATCATCCGACACATTCACTGCTGTCCGTGCCGATGCTGACCCTCTCTCCGTTCCATTTGTACCAAAAGTAACTGTCGGTTCAGATTTGTCAATGTGAATCGCAATGGATGAGTCAAGTGTATTGCCCGCTTTGTCGGTGACCGCAAACACTAGCATATGCTCCCCTTCAGCACTTATAGTAATCGGATCTCCATTTTGATAGGCTTGAGGGGCTCCACCATTCAATGTATAGGTGATATGGTCAATGCCACTTACACCTGTCTTCGCATCGATGCTTGCCGTCACACTCAAGTTTGTCCAGTCGCCGCTCGTGTACCAGCTCAAGTGTTGGGGTGAGCTTTAATCCACTTGAGCTGACCTTAACGATACGTTGCACAGTTGTTTCGTTGCCTGCGATATCCATGGCTTTCAACACAAGCGAATAGGAACCGTCCTCCTTCAGTTTGATCGGTGAGTCATACGGACTCCAGGTGACGCCACCATCCAATGAGTATACGAAGGAAAAAATCCCTGAATCATCATACACAATCGCCGTGACTGTCACTTCCTGGTTTGACCAAGTGTCAGCCACATAAGTTTGGCCGTAGGCCCTCTTCATCCCGATATCAATGGTCGGCGAAATGCCATCGATCATTATTCCGCTTGTATCGCTCACAGGCAGTTGCAGCGAAGCATCCATCCCGTTAGCAAGGATGCGAGCAAGCTCCGGGAGTATGATCGCTCCAACCTCAATGCCACTCGAATCACTTATCCCCTCTTCGATCACATACTCAAATTGAAGCTGATTCGTTTCCGGCTGTGTTGTATAGCTTGCCAAATAAGTATTTCCGTCGATCAAAACCGGCAAAGTCGGGGTGCCGTCCACCGTAACAGGCGTGTCATAGACTGCAGTAAACTTCAATGTATCCCCAATCCCATACTTCCCATCTGGTATGACCAGTTCAGTTATTTTCGAGGGTACCTTGATGGTTACTTCATATCTACCCACAAATTCTGTCTGATTCGAATAAACGTCCAGCGCAAAGAGATTGTCTCCCGCACCGACTTTTTTCGTAACCGACCCTTCCATCTTCTCCCCATTGATCCAAACCTCTGCGGCAGAATGAACAGGAGGCGCATCAAAGACCACCTCTTCGACTGCCTGATCAAAGGTCACCGTATACGAATGGTTCCCTTGGTCAAACGCTGCATCCCACATCGCAGTTGCAGTTCCTTGGGCATCCTCTATCGTTAAAGCAGACAAGTGATTGGCGGTAAAGTCTGCAATTAGCCGGGGATAAGACTCCCCATCGATCATCGTCCAAGTATCAGCAAAATCCAGATGTCCATAAGTGGATTGTCTTTTCATCTCAGCCGCAATCTCCAAACGGACAACTTGATCCTTTATACTATGATCGCTACTAAATTGATAAGCTCCTACATTCACTCCGGAGGTTTCCTTATTCCAGTAAGAGAAAGATACCTACCCTACATTCACAGCTAACGCAGCAGCGATATCACCTGCCGTAACTCCTCCACCAGCATAATAATGGGAAGCGTTGCCCCAGTTGTAACCAATCAAGCCTCCCGCTTTATCTGTGCCATTAGTATTCCCTGTCGCATAAACGTTTGATACTTCCACTTTGTTGTTATAACCAATTAGCCCCCTACCATTACGCCTTCAACCTCCCCTGTCGCGTATGCAAAGGAAACAGGTATATTATTTAAACCGATTAATCCACCTGCATCTCCGTCTGACGTCACATCACCTGTCGCATAAACATATGAAACAGAACCATCATTATTATTGCCGATCAACCCGCCTGCATCTCCATCTGACGCCACGTCTCCTGTAGCATAGCTGTATGAAACATTTTCTCTATTACTTCCTATTAATCCACCAACATAGTGACTTCCCGTCACATTTGCCGCAGACTGGGAGATAGTCACTTCTCCTCCTGATTCATTATAGCCAATCAGTCCACCGACATCTTGAAACTCGCTGTGAATCGTCCCAGAAGTATTTACATTCTCGATCTTGCCTTCATTCATGCCAACCAAACCACCTACATTGCGCTGATCAGCTCCAGTTTTGATAGTTACGTTCGTTACGCCTACATTTTTGCTCTTGCTTTCCGAAGTTGTAGCCGAAAATAAACCAACTTTTCTATTCTATACGTAGTGATAGAAAGGTTCGTTATTTCATACCCTTGGCCGTCAAAAATACCGGAGAACCGTTCATCCGTGATCTCACATGGATTTCTGTAATCGGAAGTTCCATCTTCACATTTTCCGATTGGTTTCCATTCTGTGCATTCCAAGTCAATATCGTTCATCAGGATATAATGGCCGGACAAGTCATTTCGGATATTATCGAGATCCGCCGCATCGTAAATTTCTATCTCTTCTGCGCTTGCCTCCGCCTGAACTTTCTCGTTTAAACCCGGTATTGAGACAAATAGCGTCAGCAAAATTCCAATAGTAAAAGCCCTGTACAATCGTTTGTTTGTTAGCATGTTACCATCCTTCCCTAATGAATGACCATTTTCGCTCCGTTTTATTTCGTGGTTAACGTTGCTTCGTGAATTTCCCCACAGAAACTCACCTAATCTCTGTTCAGAACACAATTAAACTATCACAAGACCCCTCACGTACTATTCGTATTGGATCACGTCCACCGTTTGCATCATCCAGAAGCACTAGCTGAACTCAAAGATTGGATTTTGCACAGCGAATCCTCGACTAAATTCATTTTTCTGTCGAGAGAGGCTTTACCGTATTTATCCAATTGCTCTGACTTACTACACAAGCAGTTTCAGTTGGCTTCAAAGGATTTAAAGCTTTCTTATGAGGAAAGCGAGGTTTGGTTTTACCAGCAACCTGAAATCGAAATGAATGCAATCCAGCTGTCGGACATCTTCTTTATAACAGACGGCTGTCCTGCTTTGCTCCACTTGGCAGTTCAACATAACCGCTCCGATCAAGGTGTCTTGATGGATAGTATGGACAGAATCACGCCATCCTTGGAGGGTTATGTTCTCGGGGAGTGGCTTCAACATATACCCGAAGCGATCTGGACAGAAATCCATCCATTATGCGTGACGCCTTACTTCACGATTGATTTTGCCAAGAAATTAATCCAGAAAGTAGTGCATTCACTTATTCTCCTGCTTGAACAGCATTGTTTGTTATGTAAAACAAATGTTAGAAATCGCTGGCTCTATCGATTTCACCCCCATTGTGCAGGCAATTATTAAGGAACGATTCACTCCTTTCCAAGAAACAGACACCTGCATAAAAGAAAGGGCAGCTTTATTTTTAAACGAAGAAGGCTTGATGAAGGAGGCCGTAGAGACTGCTCTAGAAGCTGGTCTGCCTATATTAGCGCTGCAATATATAAAGAAAATGGCTCCTGAGATGCTTTAAGTACAGGATTATGACTTATTGCGGAAAGGGTTTAAGGGGTTGGATTATAATGTAATATCACAAGACAAAGAGGCAACGGCATTATTTCATCGGATTTCCGGATCAGCTCATTGTTTCACTTTTCGTGCACCCGAGGATATATAGAGCCCTCATGTAACCCTTAATCGAGGGAGTTTGCCATTCATTCGTCAAGCGATGACCTTCAATGGCGATATAAACAGGATCGAACAGCAGACTCTTGGGCCTGAACCTCCTAATCCATATAATCTCCCTTTCCGCCATTTGGCTTTAGCTGAGGCTTTATATGAGAAGAATCAAATAATGCCTACGAGAGGGCAGCTTGACAAGGTATGGGAATGTGCCGGATCTAACCATCAGCAACCTGGACTTTCCATTCCTGCTTTATGGCTGACGCTTCTTTGTGATCAAGCCGAAGGCAGGCAAAAGGAAACTCATTTCATGGCTGAGGAGATTTATTACAGATCCTTGCAGACTTCGATTCCTATTTGGAGAAGAATTGGTCAAGCTGTGCGAACTTACATCCTTTTACAAGAGGGACACATAGAGGATGCAGCGGACTGGTTATCGGAACAAAAAGAAATATTGCCCATCTACTGGCACCAGTGGACAAGCTTTGAATTTTTCATGTTTGCCAGAGCGTTGATCTTATTTCAAGAAACGGAGGAAGCCAATAACTTATTGCGACGTATGCTGACATCTGCATCGTTGGAGGAAAATTCTGGTGTTCATCTGGAACGAAGAATACTGCAAACCATTGCTACCATCCAACTGGGGAGGCATGAGGAATCCCGCCTATATATAAGAAGCGCTTTAGAAATCGGTTGGAAAAATGGATATAAACGACTATTTCTTGATCATGATCCGCTTGTTTTTCTCTCGATTAATGAAGTTCAAGATGAGCTTCCCGATTATTTACAACGTTATTGCAGCCAGTTATTACAACTTGGGAGAAACGAAGACCTTAAAGTTATCAGTGAAAATCCAAAAATGAAAGATGCACTAACTATTCGCGAAATTCAAATCCTTCAATGTATTCGACAAGGTTTTTCGAATCGTACTATAGGCGAACAACTGCATATCTCGGAAGGTACTGTCAAAGGTCACTTGCATCGCATTTTTAAAAAATTAAATGTCAAAAACCGCGTTCAGGCAGTAAAGGCTGCAGAAAATGACCGGATGATTTAGCCTCCATCGATAAAGGAGCATCCTAATAGCTATGCAGACGGGTTTGACGAGCTTTTGTAGTGAAGAGTTATGGCTTGGTGACGAAAGGTGCGTCCCGGATGGTTTCACTGTCTCTATAGTTGACTTCACAAAGTCAGTCGGTGAGAGTCCTTTCAACGTCTTGACGCAAACAACGTGCAAACAGGAACTACTCACTAAAGTGTTTTCAGACTGAGCATGCACTTGTAGTTCTGCACAAAAGAAAGAGGAACCCGAAGGTCCCCTCATGCAAGTGTTTTTCAACCTGGATGCCAGACTAGCCTTGTCTCGCCTCAGGAATAACAGGTTAACCATCCTTTTCATTCTGCAGCACGTTCAGTACCTTGCTGACGACGATGGCTGCTTCTGCGCGGGTCACTTCCTGCTGTGGTCGGAAGCTTCCGTCCGGGTAGCCCGTCATCACCCCTTCTGCTTGCAGGACGGCGACCGCCTCCACGGCCCAAGCCGAAATTTCCTGCTGATCGGTAAATGTCATCGGTTCACTCGCTTCTGCTTTCAACCTCATCGCCCGCAGGACGATTAGCGCCATCTGTTCTCTCGTGATCGGATCGTTCACCCCAAAAGTTGTTTCGTCGTAGCCCGACACGATGCCATGCACGACTCCAGCGGAAATCGACTCCCGTGCCCAATGATGCTCACTGTCGGTAAAGACCGTGCTGTGCGTTCGCTCCGTGCTATCCGTTACTCCCTTGCCTTCCTGATTCAGGGCTTGAACCGCCATCGTCACAAACTCCGCTCGCGTCATCGTCTGATTCGGTTGGAAGGTACCGTCGGGATAGCCTTGTATCGCCCCTCGCGCCACCAAATGATAAATCTCTTCTTCCGCCCAATGTCCGTCCAAATCAGAAAAGGCCATCTGCGGACCATCGTCCTCCGACTCCCGCGGATCAAACGATTCATCTGGATGATTCGGTTCGTCTGCTGCTTCAACAGGACGGGCGATCGCGGCAAAATTCGTAAAATGATCGATGTCTCCACTGATCGTGCCTTGCTCTTCATCGATGATAATGTTATCCAGTTCCACCCACTCGTTTGCTTCTTCATCGAGCCAATACAGGCTAATCGTCCAGTCTTCCAGCACATGATTCATATTCGAGCCGAACGATTCAAGATCTAGCGTGAGGGTGATCGCGTCCTGAAAAGGTCCATCCTGATCCTTGGTCAGAGTGACGACCTTGCTGACCAGTTGCTCCTCATCCGTTAATGGCAACGTGTCTGGCAATTGTTCCTCATCTATGGTGTCGATTGTTAAACGGAAGGAGCGTGGCCAAGCTTCAGCGGGAATCTCGACCTCACCACCATCGAAGGAAATCACGGCACCGTTACTTCCAATGAACCTGCTGTTCGACGGCCTTGACCCTCCGCCTCCACCGCCAGAAGAGCTTCTCTCCGACGTATTCAAGCGAAAACGATTCGTCGTCGCCTGCACTTCGTTGCCCGCTGCGTCCGCTGCCTGAATATGCAAATACCAGTCTCCGTCCGCATCCTTCTTCGTCAAGTTGTCGCCGCTGGTAAACGGTAGCCAATCTGCGTCACCGGCGTCCGGAGGAGACGAATCTTGCGTCCATGCATAACGCAGACTGGATTCGTCCACGCCGCTGTTGGCGTCAGCCGGACTGTCGGTGACGGTCACCTTCGTCTCTGCGTAGGTGGACCAGGATTCATTTCCATCGGTGCCGAAATGGACCGACGGAGGGGTCTGGTCGATCCGAATTGTCCGTTCCGCTTCAACTGCGTTACCCGCGTCGTCCTGAGCACTCACGAGCAGGCCATGCACCCCTTCGGTGGCAAATTCAAGCGGGGCGGTATATGCTTGCCAATCAACACCGTTGTTCAGAGAATAGAACAACATATCCACAGGCAGGCCATCCTCATTGGAAGCATACACGGCTGCCGTCACGTTTTGGGTGGTCCATGCGCTGGGAGAATATAAACTGCCGTCCGCGTAAGTCAACGTGATGTCCAGGTTACTCGGCACAGGCAAAGCTGTCTTTGCCATGACCTCGACTGCCTCGCTCGTTCCGGAGGCGTTCACAGCCACCAAACGGTAACCATAATCCGTATTCGGAGCAAGCCCTGTATCAACATGCGAGGTTGACGGACCTCGGTATACTTCTTTGTCGTCACGGACCAAGATGTATTCATCTGCATACGGTACAGGATCCCAACTCAGATGAATCTCCGTCTCCTCCGTATTGTCCACCGATAGGTTCGGTTGAGCTGGCACCGGCAAGTCCGTTCGTGCACTCGCTTCCGACGCTTCACTCGTTCCACTAGCGTTAACAGCAACCAGGGAGTATTCATAGATGGTATCCGGTTCTAATCCCGTATCTTCATACGATGGAGACGAGCCTCGGTACACTTCTTCGTCACCGTCACGGATTAAAATGTACTCATCCGCATACGGCACAGGATCCCAGCTCAAATGAATCTCCGTCTCTTCCGTATTGTCCACCGATAGGTTCGGTTGCGCTGGCACCGGAGGAGCAACCGTGATGGTAATGTTTGCTGTACCCACTGCCCCATACTCCGTTTCAACTTGTAACGTCACCCCCAAGGTTTGCGGGGGCGATGTGTAGTCCGATACATCTAATGTCTCATTCGTGCTCGCTTCTACACCATCCACCAACCATGTCACCTTTTCAATATTTGCTACCGGGTGACTGTATGCAGCTTGCAATTGCCCACTTTCTTCATAGTCTAAAGTAAGAACCGAATCAACTTCCTCCCCGTCATACATAATCCCGACATCGGGAGCAAAATCCAACGCAATGAAGGCATACTCCTGCTCATCCGCATAGTCCTCTGTTGTTGAATTTTCATATCCGTACAGTATCAGTTCGGAAGAGTTTTCATAAAATACATCACTATCGAAAATAGCATCAGGGTTTAATACTGTTACTTTGGTAAGGTCATTCCTTCCAAGTGCATAATTTTCAATATGTGTGACGCTATCAGGAATAACCACCTCGGTCAAGTTATTAGTAAAGAATGCATATTGACCAATTGTTAGTACGCTATCAGAAATGATAACTTCGGTTAGATTGTTGTCTGCGAATGCATTAACATCAATCCTTAGCGCACTATCAGGAATGATGACTCCAGTCAAATTGTTGTTCGAAAATGCATATCTCCCAATTTCTGTTACATTGTCAGGAACCTCTATGTCTCTTAAATCGTTATATGCGAATGCCCGATTACCGATATATTCCAACGTGTCTGGAAGTTCTAATGTTTCGATATCTTTTCTCTCGAAAGCACCCTCATTAAAAGTTGCTCCATCCCGGATATGAGTCACCGTCAACCCCATCACTTCATCGGGAATCCTTAGATCACTCGGTACATCGCCAAAATCAGCGTTCCAACCGTCAATAGTGGCTGTGTCATCATCATTTTTCGTATAGTCAAACCCTGCGATATCAATGGGAATAAAGTTATACCTTTCATTCGCATGATCCTCAGTAGTTGAACCTTCCCAACCGTATAGGGTGAGGGCATCGTTAGAACCAAATGGAGAACCAACAAACTGTACCGCACGATTAAGAATGGTGACCTCGGTTAAGTTGTTGTCCCTAAAAGCATCCCTCCATATCTCCGTCACACTATCGGGGATGACTACCGATGTCAGGTCGTTAAGCCCAAAAGCAAATTCCCCTATCACCGTCACGCTGTCAGGAATGGTGACGTCGGTTAGAGTATTTCTCAGAAAAGCCTCCTCCCCGATCTCCGTCACACTATCGGGTATGCTTACACTTTCTAAATTATTATCACTAAAAACAGCCATCTCAATCACTGTCACACTTTCAGGAATATTTACGGATGTCAGCTTATTATTAGCAAAAGCATACCACCCAATCTCCATCACGCTATCAGGGATGTCTACAGATTCTAGGTTATTCTCTCTAAAAGCACCACCATCAATCTTCGTTACACTATCAGGAATGTCTACAGATGTCAGGTTGTTCTCTTGAAAAGCACCTTCTCCGACAACCGTCACACTATCAGGGATGGATACGGATGTTAGGCTGTTATTCGCAAAAGCCCAATCCCCGATATATTCTAGCGTATTTGGAAGTACTAGTGTTTCAATATCGAGCGAATCAAACGCATTATCGTTAGGTCCTGTTCCATCCCCAATCCTGGTCACGATCAACCCACCCAATTCGGAGGGAATGACGATATCCGCACCAGAACCCGTATACCCTGTAATCGTCGCGGTCCCGTCGCCGTTGTCCGTATAGGTAAAATCCAAGCCTGTAATGTCGACAAAATCGTGACCATTTGCAGTGGCATACGCCTCTGTCGTTGAGTCCAGATAACCGACCAACCGCAGATCAGCCGCGTTACTCTGAAACACAGAGTTGCCGAACGTAACATCAGGATTGTGAATGATCACGTCTGTCAAATCGTTATTCGCAAAGGCAGTGTCCCCTATAACCACCACGTTGACTGGGATGATCACGTCTGTCAGATCGTTATCCCGAAAGGCGCCATACCCGATCTCCGTCACATTGTCTGGAATGATCACTTCCGTCAGGTTGTTACCCCTAAAGGCTAAGCCCCCAATCGACTCCACACCGGTGCCCAACACCACTTCCGTCAGATTGTTGTCCGCAAAGGCTGAGACCCCTATCTCCTTCACGGTCAACCCATTTACTTCATCTGGTATGACAAGGTTCTGAGGCGGGGTACCATTATATCCTGTAATCGTCGCGGTTTCGCCGTCATCGTTGAGGCTGTAATCAAACTCCGGGACAACCTCCACCGTAACTTCTGCTGTAGCCGTCATGCCATAATTCGTTTCCACTGTTAAAGTGACTTGGATCTCTCCGAGCGTGTCTGTATAAGACTCCAGTGACAGTGTATCACCCGTTCCTGCCGGCTCTCCATCCACTTCCCAAGCAACTTCGTCAATCTCCACTATATCAGTATCATGACTATAGAAGGCCTCTAATTCCCCTGAAGATTGCAGGAAGACTTGCAGTTCATCCGCGACCGCCTCACCTGCATATTGAATGTCTACACTCGGAGGTGTGTCCAGCGGTTTGAATGTATGGTAGCTGTCATTCGCATACGTTTCCGCTACTGAATCTGTAAAACCGTAAATGGTAAAGGAACTAGATGTATGTTGGTTTCCACGAAATATAGCAATCCCCATATCTGTGACACTCTCCGGAATCATGATCGCTTCAAGGTCGTTATTATGAAATGCACTCCTCCCAATCCTTGTCACACTGTCAGGGATCGTTACTTCTGTGAGTTGATTATCGTTAAATGCATGCTCCCCAATGCTTGTGATGCTGTCTGGAATGACAACTGCTGTTAAGTTTTTATGAGAGAACACACCCGTAAGAAGATCGACCCCATCCGCAATCTCCGTCACGGTCAACCCATCCAATTCAGAGGGAATGACAATACCGACGCCCTCAGGACCCGTATACCCGGTAATCGTGGCCGTCCCATCCCCATTATCGATGTATTCAAAGTTCTCATCATTGGCATTCACTTCTACAGGTGGAATATTGGCCATTAATAACGCGATAATCACAATCACTGCCATATACGGGGTTTTTTTATTTTTCATTTTCATCAGAACTCCCCTTCCCTTTCCTTCAAGGTGATCTATGTACATGAAGAAGATTCAGCAAGTTGTTGAACTCTCGAAACAATAATACGAATTTTCACTTTAGCCCAAATCTCTTGTGCCTGATTAAAACCTGTAAATTGTAAGGTGATAAGTCCCCTTTGATCATCCAATATCTTTTTGTTTAAAACGTTAATCTCTGCTGAAATCGTGTCATTGGGGAATACCGGCTTTATCCATTTTGCATCTATCCCCATTCCTCCTAACATGTCCTCCCCGACAATCCCCAATTTGACCCATTCTCCATTAATAATGGACATCGTATGCATACCAGAGGCAACAATGCCATTGAATAAACCTGTTTTCTCTGCTTTTTTCTCATCTACATGATAATAATGAGGATCATATTTTTGTGCGAAATCAACAATTTCCTTTAGCGTAAGCGTGTATGGTTTGGTTTGATACACCTGCCCGATTTGAAACTCTTCATATTTCATTTTGTACCCTCCAATCCTTAGTTCAATAGTGCAAGTATCGCCTCGGTCATATCTTCTAGATCAACCTGCTCCCTGCAGCGGTTTGAATGTAGGGTTGCGATCATTCGCATACGTTTCCACTACTGTACCTTAAAAGCCACAAATCCTCCCCTGTCCTTCACCAGTTGGTATGGAGTGACTCACTTTCTCAAGCAATACTAATTAAATACTAATTAATTAGTATTTAATTAGGCAATTAACTCTTCTGTACCCATTACCGAATGAAATACTGGAATTTATTGGTTTTAGAAAAAAGTAAACCGAAATGCATATTAACCATCTAGTCATCAAAAAATCACTTCAGCAAAGCGAGTATCGCCTCTGTCATCTTATCTACATCAATCGGCTCTCCATCCATATGGTGATGGATAATGCCACCTGTGATGATGTCATAACAGCGAATAGCCAAATCTTTGGCATCTTTCTCCCGGGTGACCCAGCCTTTCTTTTGTAAACCTCTTATAATAAGAGCAATATCCTCCGCCCACTTTGAATGATATTCACGAAAATAAGTTCGGACTTTTTCATCATGACGATTTTGTATATAAAAATCATAAAATACCAATGTCCACCTTGAAGAAATGTAACGAGAAAGCACCTCATTTGCCCAATAGGACACAGTTTGCTTGAAGTCTTCTCCAACAATTTGGGTAGCTTCCCTATGTTCCTCTTTAAAAAAGAACCCTTGATGACCCAATAAATGAAAGAAAAAATCCTGCTTGTTTTTGAAATGTACATAAAAGGCGCCTTTTGTATAACCTGCACGTGCAGTAATGTCTTCAAGAGTCGTAGCTGCATACCCCTGTTCACAAAATACATCCATTCCTGCTTCTAACAATTTATGATAGGTATGCTCCCGTTTTTGTTGAAATTTATTTTTCGTCACTTTTTCAGTCTCCTATCTAAATACCTGCTTTGATTCTAATAATATAATTTGAATGCTACCACAAATTAAATACTATCAGGTTAGTAATTAATTTACAAGACCATTTTTTTCCGGAAGGAAAAAAACAACCTATTAACTCAGTCCCCTTCTTTTCACAATCGGATAGGAGGTTACTCATTAGTTGAGTAGCCGACCTTCCACACCACCGTACGTACCGTTCGGTATACGGCGGTTCCTAAGTTTACACCTT
>NZ_JBEPKD010000031.1:0-41745 GCF_040544555.1 Halalkalibacter oceani | reverse complement strand
TGGACACCCTTGCTCTTGGCTAATGGTTGGCAACTGCCAGCCCCCATAGCGGACTTTCACCGCCTAGCTACGCGCCATGCGTGGCGCACTAAAAACAAACCCCCAACCATAAGCAGTTGGGGGTTTTGCAAGACGTAAAAACTTAACGCTTTGAGAACTGAGGTGCACGACGTGCTGCTTTAAGACCGTATTTCTTACGTTCTTTCATACGTGCATCACGAGTTAGGAAGCCAGCGCTTTTAAGCACCGGACGGTTGTCAGGATCTACTTCAAGTAGTGCGCGTGCCACGCCATGACGGATAGCGCCCGCTTGTCCTGTGTAGCCTCCACCTTCAACGTTTACGTGAACGTCATATTGACCTTCAACGCCAGTTTCAACAAGTGGCTGCTTTACGATAAGCTTTAATGTTTCAAGATTGAAATATTCGTCCATTTCACGACCATTAATAACGATACGACCGTCACCTGGCAGTAGGCGTACACGAGCAACAGAGTGCTTGCGGCGACCTGTACCGTAATATTGTACTTGTGCCAAAATTAATACCCTCCTATCAATTAACCGCGAAGTTCGTAAACTTCTGGTTTCTGAGCTTGATGTTTGTGTTCGCTGCCTGCGTATACGTGCAGCTTCATCCCTTGCGCGCGACCAAGAGTGTTCTTTGGAAGCATCCCTTTGATAGCAAGCTCAAGCATACGCTCTGGCTTGTTCGCACGCATATCGCCTGCTGTTGTCTTTTTCAGACCACCAGGGTGGTTTGAATGACGATAGTAGATCTTGTCATTTAATTTGTTACCTGTTAATTCGATTTTCTCAGCGTTAATGATGATCACGTGGTCACCAGTATCAACGTGTGGTGTGAACGTAGGCTTGTGCTTTCCGCGAAGGATAGAAGCTACTTCTGAAGCAAGACGACCAAGCGTTTGACCTTCAGCGTCTACTACATACCACTTACGCTCAACTTCGTTTGGCTTTGCCATATATGTTGTACGCATGAATTTCCCTCCTAAAAAGAACCATTGCTTTCATGTTTTATCAAATCAAGTTAACCATAGTCTCATGTAACATTCCGAAACCCGGGGCTAGTGGGTTTTTGAAATTACCATCTAACATCATATAACATTAAAAACCCATTGTCAACAACTTGTTACACTAGGCGTCGTTGTCATTTGACGCTGCTCCGTTATTTTGAAAAATCGGCTGCTCATAGAAGACCTGCCACAGAAACAAGCCGTGGCCCGGCGCTGTTTTTCCAGCTGCCGCCCTGTTGCGCGCATCGCGGATGCGGGCGATGTCTTCAGGCGCCCTTCTTCCCCCGCCAACTTCAAGCAACGTTCCAACAATGATCCGCACCATATTATGGAGGAAGCCGTCTCCGATTAAGTCGAAAATAATTTCATCACCTTGCCGGTTGACCTGCAAGGTATGTAATGTCCTCACCTTGCTTTTCACATCAGCGTTTGTCACGCAAAAAGATGAGAAGTCATGGGTGCCAAGCAAATGCGCGGCACCGGCGCGAATCAAATCAAGATCCATCTCATAGGGGACAAAAAACGCAAGATTGCGGCGAAAGACGTCCCGCTCCTTCCGATTCAGCACCCGGTAGCGATAATGCTTCCTAACTGAATCATAGCGGGTATGAAAGTCATCCGCCACACAGGCTGCTTCGACGATCCGGATATCGTTAGGCAGGCAGCCGTTCAGCGCCTGCGGCCAGCGCGCCGGATCAATGGAAAGCGGCGTGTCAAAATGAATCACCTGCCCCCGGGCGTGCACGCCGGTGTCAGTTCGCCCCGATGGGTGGATGCGAATAAACTCTCCTTTATGAATAATCGAAAGCGCCCGTTCGATTTCCCCTTGAATCGTCCGCTGGTTTTCCTGAACCTGAAAGCCGTAAAAAGCACTGCCATCGTATTCCACTAAAAGAGCGACTCTATTCAGCATGACGGTCACCTCCTCTCCTCGGTATTATAGAAGTCGTAGCGCGAGCACCGCAGCGCTCAGCCCAAGGCATAGAGCGACCGCCAAGGAATCCCGCCAGTTCCAGGCAAGAAGGCGGTATTTCGTCCGTCCTTCCCCGCCACGATAGCCTCTGGCCTCCATCGCCAACGCCAGGTCCTCCGCCCGTTTAAACGCGCTTATAAACAACGGTACGAGCAGCGGAACAAATGCCATTAACCGCTGGCGCCATGGCCCGCTCGTAAAGTCAACGCCGCGCGCCATTTGCGCCTTCATAATCTTTTCCGTCTCCTGCATAAAAGTCGGAATAAAGCGCAGCGCAATCGACATCATTAGAGCAAGCTCATGGGCAGGCAGCCTGACTTTTTTTAACGGACTGAGCAAATACTCCAGCCCGTCTGTTATATCAATCGGCTTCGTCGTCAGCGTAATCAGAGACGTAAAGACAATCAATGTTAACAGCCGCAATGCCATAAAAGCGGCCTGGCGTACGCCGTGCTCATAAATTGAAAAGGGGCCGGCCGTCCATAGCACCTCGCCCTCCCGCGTTAACAGGAGGTGAAAGAACACAGTAAACAGGACGAGCAGAAAGATCGGCTTCATCCCCCGATAAATAAAGGACAGGGGGACATTTGATAAAAAGATAAGGATGAGGGCAAAAGCAATCATCAATCCCCCGGCCACCCAGTTATCAACCAGAAAAATTATAATGACGAGAATCGCGACACTCACCAGCTTCGAGCGGGGATCAAGCCGGTGAAGAAGGGAGGCTACACCAACGTATTGACCGATAATGATATTTTGCAGCATTAGTCGCCCTCCACAAGTCTCGCCACGTAATCAGCCGCTCGCTCCAGCTCATAATATTTTGGGATGTCAGCGAGGGCAAAGCGTTGCTTGATTTGTTCAAGAAACCGGACCGGGGCCGGAAGATCGAGTCCAATCTCACGCAATCTCTCCGCCTGTTCAAAAATAATCTCGCGTCCCCCGGCCATTTCGACCTTGCCCTCATGCAGCACAATAATCTGATCGGCATACCGGGCCGCATCCTCCATATGATGCGTCACCAACACCGTCGTCGTCTGCTGCTGGTGATGATAGTCGACAAAAAGTCGCATGATCTGTTCATGCCCCTCAGGATCAAGGCTGGCCGCCGGCTCGTCCAGTACGAGCACCTTCGGCTGTGAAGCGAGCACGCCGGCAATCGCCACCCGCCGCATTTGCCCCCCGCTCAGTTCAAATGGGGAGGCCGTTAAAATCTCCTCGGGTAAACCGACCTGAGGCAGCAGCTCTTTTGCCCGCTTCAGCGCCCGTTCAAACGGTACGCCGAAGTTCATCGGACCGAAGCAAATATCTTTGGCAACTGTTTCTTCAAACAGCTGATGCTCAGGATATTGAAAAACAAGTCCGACCTGCTGACGCAAAGCTCTGATATCGACCTTTTTCTTTTCCGTCTTCAGCTCGTAAGGCCCGATCTGAACCGTCCCCTTCGTCGGCCGAAGCAGCCCGTTAATATGCTGAATAAGCGTTGACTTTCCTGAACCGGTATGGCCGATGACAGCTGTAAAAGAGCCTGAAGGGATTCTGATCGTACAATCCTGAAGCGCGACCTTTTCAAAGGGGGTTCCTTCCATATAACGATGCTCTACTTCGTTGAAGACAATCTCCATAATTCAGTAATCAACTCCTCTTCCCGCAAGCATGCCGTATGAAAGGATAGACCACGCTTTTCAAGCTGCCGCTGCATCTCCACCGCAAACGGAACCCGCAGACCGGCCTGGCGAACAAGCTCAGCGTTGGCAAATACCTGTTCAGGTGTGCCTTCCGCCAGCTTCTCCCCTCCGGCAAGCAGCAGGAGCCTGCTCGCCAACAACGCTTCCTCCATATCATGAGTAATGGAAATAATCGTTGAACCGCGCTGATGAAGCATGCTCATCGTTGCCAGCACTTCTTTTCTGCCGAGCGGGTCAAGCATCGAGGTCGCCTCATCAAAGACGATGATCTCCGGCTCCATTGCCATAATTCCGGCAATGGCCGCCCGCTGCTTTTGTCCGCCGGACAGACGGTGCGGCTCCATCTCTAAAAAGCGCTCAATTCCAATCAGGGCAGCATATTTCTCGATCCGTCTCTCCATTTCCGTTCGATCGAGTCCGATGTTTTCGAGACCAAAGGCGAGGTCGTCCCGGACCGTCGTCGCGACAAATTGATGGTCGGGATTTTGAAAGACCATTCCGACTTTCCGGCGGATCGTCCAGATCGCGTCTTCTTCCCCGGTTGATAGCCCTTCGACAAACACTTCCCCGCTCGTCGGCCGCAGCAGTCCATTGAGCAGACGTCCAAAAGTCGACTTGCCTGAGCCATTGCGTCCGAGGACCGTCAGCCACTCGCCACGTTCAATCTTCATCGTCAATTTTTTCAGGGCAACATGTTCGGTCTTCGGGTATTGATAGGAGACATCTGCTAAGGCGATCAGTTCAGACATAAGCCCCTCCTTTTCTAAAAACAGTAACCATTGCGACAAACAAAAAAGGGCTCAGAGTCGGAGCAGGCGTGCCCAGATCTGAATTGCCCTTTGTCGTCTCATCTATTCACTCATATCTGATTATACGAGTTCAATAATCACCATTGGTGCACCGTCTCCACGACGAGGTCCAACTTTAAGGATGCGAGTGTAACCACCTTGACGCTCCTCATAACGAGCTGCGATATCAGAGAACAGCTTTTGGATTGCGTCTTGTCCAGACTCTTCATCCGCTACTTCCCGACGAATGAAAGCCGCAGCCTGACGACGTGCGTGCAAGTCACCGCGCTTTCCAAGTGTGATCATTTTCTCAACGATTGAACGAAGCTCCTTCGCCTTAGCTTCTGTCGTTTCGATACGCTCATTGATAATAAGATCAGTCGCCAAATCACGGAATAAAGCTTTACGGTGTGCACTTGTGCGACCTAATTTTGCGTATGCCATGTTCATTCCCTCCTTTATAACAGTTCTTTACATCATTAGCGATTTCCAGAAACAAACTTGATCAATTTAGACTAGTCTTCTTTACGGAGGCCTAGCCCAAGCTCACCAAGCTTCTCTTGTACTTCCTCTAATGACTTCCGACCAAGGTTACGAACCTTCATCATGTCTTCTTCTGTCTTTTGCGTCAATTCCTGTACCGTATTAATACCGGCACGCTTCAGACAATTGTAAGAACGCACAGAAAGATCGAGTTCTTCGATCGTCATTTCCAGAACCTTTTCCTTCTGATCTTCTTCTTTTTCAACCATGATTTCCGCATTCTGCGCTTGGTCTGTTAATCCTACGAATATATTTAAATGCTCTGTTAAGATTTTGGCCCCTAATGAAACAGCTTCTTCAGGGCGAATGCTTCCGTCAGTCCAGACATCAAGGGTTAGTTTGTCGTAGTTGGTCACTTGACCGACGCGGGTATTCTCAACTTGATAGTTTACACGTGACACCGGCGTATAAATGGAATCAATAGGAAGAACGCCAATCGGCTGATCGTCATTCTTATTTCCTTCAGCTAAGACATATCCGCGACCGCGCTTCGCAGTCAGGCGCATGTGCAAACGGGCTCCCTTTGCGAGCGTAGCAATATGAAGATCCGGATTCAAGACCTCGACATCACTATCATGAGTCAAGTCATTCGCTGTTACTACACCTTCCCCCTGAACATCAATTTCAAGGGTCTTCTCTTCATCTGAATAGATCTTAAGGGCAAGCTTCTTCAAATTCAAAATGATTGTTGTCACGTCCTCTACAACACCTTCAATTGTAGAAAATTCATGAAGAACAGAATCGATTTGAACAGATGTCACAGCAGCACCTGGCAAAGAAGAGAGAAGAATGCGACGTAAGGAGTTTCCTAACGTGGTTCCATATCCACGCTCTAGTGGTTCCACAACAAATTTACCATACTTTGCGTCTTCACTTATCTCAACCGCTTCAATATTTGGCTTTTCGATTTCAATCATTAAACAAACCCTCCTTCAAAACGTCGAACTCCGGTAGACTGCAAGGATTGCCGACTGATCGACCCAGCAGGCAAATCCTGAGCTTATCACCTTTTTGTCAACAAGACACATCTCTTAGTCCATTATTGACAGTTTAGGGAAATCTATACAATGATTGATTCCATTACACTCTACGACGTTTTGGTGGACGGCATCCGTTATGCGGAACAGGAGTAACATCTTTGATCATGTTTACTTCAAGTCCAATCGCTTGTAGGGAACGGATAGCAGCTTCACGGCCGGCACCTGGTCCTTTAACTGATACTTCAACTGTTTTCATACCATGCTCCATTGCTGTTTTTGCAGCGGATTCAGCAGCCATTTGTGCTGCGAATGGAGTTGATTTACGAGAACCTTTAAATCCTAATGCACCAGCGCTTGCCCATGAAATAGCGTTACCGTGGACATCCGTAATTGTCACAATCGTATTGTTAAATGTAGAACGAATGTGAGCAATTCCGGCCTCTACATTTTTACGTTGACGACGTTTTGGACGAGTATTCGTTTTCTTAGCCATTTTTTATGCGACCTCCTTTACTACTTTTTCTTGTTTGCTACTGTACGACGAGGACCTTTACGCGTACGAGCATTGTTCTTAGAATTTTGACCACGAACAGGTAAACCACGACGGTGGCGGATGCCACGATATGAACCAATCTCAATTAGGCGCTTAATGTTAAGGGAAACTTCACGACGAAGGTCACCTTCAACCTTAAACTCTTCAATTGCTTCACGGATACGTCCTAATTCCTCTTCCGTAAGATCACGCACTCGTGTATCTTCAGACACACCTGCGTTTGCCAGAACTTCAGCAGCTTTTGATTTCCCGATTCCATAGACATACGTTAGTGCAATCACTATACGCTTATCACGTGGAATATCGACACCTGCAATACGAGCCATGTGCAGAGCACCTCCTTATAAATTATCCTTGCTTTTGCTTATGTTTTGGGTTTTCACAAATGACCATAACCGTCCCTTTACGACGGATGACTTTACACTTTTCACAAATAGGCTTGACTGATGGTCTAACCTTCATTTTCGTTTACCTCCTTATAGTACGGAGTGCACTGATTAAACATGTAATCAGGTCAAAGCAAAACAATCAACGATTATCTTGCTAGTCGCTCTCGCAACGTTTTTTTATTTGTATCGATATGTGATTCGTCCACGAGTCAGATCATAAGGTGATAATTCAACCGTCACCTTGTCGCCTGGCAGAATCCGAATGAAGTGCATGCGGATTTTACCGGATACGTGAGCGAGAATCTTATGACCATTTTCGAGTTCAACACGAAACATTGCATTGGGAAGGGGTTCAATGACCGTTCCTTCCACTTCAATAACATCCTCTTTCGCCATAGGTTTACTCTCCTTCCTTCAGCAAATCAGTGTGTTTTTCGAGAAAACTAGCAAGGGCATAACGTAGCTTTCCATTAGTAACACGTCCTGTTTCTATAAAGCTATTGCGAACTTCCTCAGCAATGTAATCAATAAGCTCAACATGATTGATGTTCTTTCTTTTTGAGCGGTCAACTTTGCGCTTGTCGCCATCGGCAATCCCTATAAAACGGTCATCGACCAGTTCAATGATGACACCGAACTGTCCCTGGTCACGTCCTTTGAGGATCTGTACAATTTGACCGAGCTCGGGACTCGGACCTGAGTCTTTCATGATTCCCATCACCTACATCTAAGCTTTTGTCAAGATTTCAAAACCTGATTCCGTTATTGCAATGGTATGCTCAAAGTGGGCACAATTCTTTCCGTCGACTGTCACAACCGTCCAGTCATCAGAAAGCGTGCGTACATAGCGTGACCCGGCATTGATCATTGGTTCTATCGCCAAAACCATGCCTGGTTTCAGCCGCGGGCCTTTGCCGGGTGGACCATAATGAGGAATTTGCGGGTCCTCATGCAAGTCTTGCCCAACTCCATGGCCGACATACTCGCGAACGATCGAATATCCTAATGGCTCGGCATATGTTTGGATCGCGTGAGAAATATCTGAGAGCCTGCCGCCAGGCTTTGCTTCCTCAAGCCCTTTATAGAGGGCCGTCTCCGTCACATCCAGTAACTCCTGATCCTTTGCGCTGATTTCGCCAACTGCATAGGTCCAAGCAGAATCACCGTGATAGCCATTATAATATGCGCCAATGTCAACGCTGATGACATCTCCTTCTTTAAGCACTCGCTTACCAGGAATGCCGTGCACCAATTCCTCATTTACTGAAGCACAGATACTGCCTGTAAATCCATTATAGCCTTTGAATGAGGGAGTTGCACCATGCGTACGAATCAACTTTTCTGCAATCTCATCCAGTTCCTTTGTTGATATGCCAGGTTGAATATGTTCCTTTAAAGCTTGATGCGTTAAGGCAACAATCTTTCCAGCTTCCCGCATGATCTCGATTTCTCGTTCCGTCTTACAAATGATCATGCACGAAGTCCTTTCAAGAGGCCATCAATATCAGCAAATACTTTATCAATGTCTTGATCCCCATTTATATTGCGCAAATAGCCTTTTTCGCTATAGAAGTCAAAAAGCGGCTTTGCTTGCTTCTGGTTTACTTCAAGACGTTTCTTAACTGTTTCAGGCTTGTCGTCATCCCGCTGGATTAAGTCACTGCCGTCGATGTCACATTTCCCTTCCACTTTAGGCGGATTGAAAATAACATGATAAGTCCGGCCCGAACTCGGTGACACGCGACGCCCTGTCAACCGATCCATGAGAAGCTGCTCCGGAACATCAATATTGAGCACATAATCCAGCTTACGCCCCATTGAGTCAAGCAGTTCTTCCAGTGCTTCCGCCTGGGCGACCGTACGTGGAAACCCATCAAGGAGAAATCCTTTTTGGCAATCATCCATAGAAAGACGTTCCCGTACAATACCAATCGTCACTTCATCAGGAACAAGCTCTCCTGCATCCATAAATGACTTTGCTTTGACCCCAAGCTCTGTTTCACCTTTAATCGCTGCGCGAAACATATCCCCAGTCGAAATATGAGGGATCTCATATTTCGAAACAATCCGCTCAGCTTGCGTGCCTTTCCCGGCACCAGGCAATCCCATCAAAATAAGGTTCATTCCCTAATCCCCTCCATCGTTCCGAATTAACACACAGAAGGCGAACGGGAAGATCACATACCTTCCCTGCTCCCCTTACTACTTAATAAATCCTTTATACGAACGTTTAATGAGCTGACTCTCGATTTGTTTCATCGTGTCTAATGCTACACCAACCACGATTAATAATCCAGTACCCCCAATTTGGATGGCTGGAGGTAAATCCATGAAACGAGTAAAGAAAACTGGAATTATGGAAACAGATGTTAAGAAGAGCGCCCCAACAAACGTTAACCGATAGAGGATTCGTGTTAGGTAAATCTGCGTTGTCTTACCCGGACGAATACCTGGAATATAGCCACCTTGCTTTTTAAGGTTCTCTGCCATTTGCTCTGGATTAACTTGAATAAACGTATAAAAGTACGTAAACCCAATAATTAAAAGTGCGTATACAACCATTCCCACTGGATGAGTATAATCAAACACCCTTATAATCCAAGCGGCAATCTCATTATCCGTTCCAAAAAAACCAGCTACAGTTGGCGGGAAGATAAACAGAGAAAGAGCAAAGATGACAGGAATAACCCCTGCAGCATTAACTTTCAAAGGTAAATGCGTTGATTGTCCACCAACTGGACTACGACCTACCAGACGCTTCGCATATTGAACCGGAACCTTTCTCAAGGCCTGTTGGATAAAGATAACACCAACGATGATCGCCAATACAGCAAGCGCCAGTAAAAGGACAGTGACAATGCTTAAAAACAGCTGTTCTCCTGCACTTTCAAGTTGCGTAGCGTAGATCTGGTTAATCCCGTTCGGAATCCCTGCGGCAATACCGGCAAAGATAATGATCGAGATCCCATTTCCGACACCTTTTGCTGTAATTTGCTCACCAAGCCACATAAGAAAAGCGGTACCGGCTGTCAACACTAAGGCGATAAACAGGTACGTAGGAATACTTGGATTTGGAATTAACCCAGTAAAGATTGTGTTAAAACCAACTGACATTGCTAAAGCTTGAAAGAAACCTAAAACGATCGTTCCATAACGGGTAAACTGAGCTAATTTACGTCGTCCAGCTTCCCCCTGCTTTGCCCACTCAGCAAACTTAGGTACGACATCCATTTGTAACAACTGCACAACAATCGAAGCAGTGATGTATGGCATGATACCCATTGCGAAAATAGAGAAGTTCCCCAACGCTCCACCACCAAACGTATTTAGAAACCCAAATGCATTTGCTTGGTCCATAAAATCAAGAGCGTCGCGGTTCGAACCTGGAATTGGAATAAAGCTCCCGATTCGAAACACAATGAGCATAAGGAGGGTGAAGATAACCTTACGGCGCAAATCACCCACTCGCATAATGTTGGAGATCGTCCGGAACATTAAATCACCTCAGTTTTTCCGCCAGCAGCTTCGATAGCTTCTACTGCAGAAGCAGAGAACTTATGTGCTTTTACAGTCAAGCTCTTTTCAACCTTACCATTTCCAAGGATCTTAATACCGTGCTTTACGTTTTTCACTGTTCCAGATTCAATCAGAAGTTCCGGAGTTACCTCAGTATTCGCATCGAAACGGTTTAATGTTTCAAGGTTAACTACGGTGTACTCTTTCCGAGTTGGATTAGTGAACCCGCGCTTCGGCAGACGACGGTATAGCGGATTTTGACCACCCTCGAAACCAGGACGAACACCGCCACCAGAACGAGCGTTTTGACCTTTATGTCCTTTTCCCGCCGTTTTTCCGTTACCAGAACCAATACCGCGACCTACACGGTTACGTACTTTACGAGATCCCTCTGCAGGTTTCAACTCATGAAGTTTCATGTCGACACCTCCTCATTTATGAAATAATCAATTATGCTTCAATTTCTTTTACTGTTAAAAGGTGAGATACCTTATTTACCATACCGCGAATCGCAGCGTTATCTTCCTGAACAACAGTTTGGTGCATTTTGCGCAAGCCAAGTGTCTTCACAGTAACGCGTTGGTTCTCAGGGCGTCCGATAAGACTACGAGTGAGGGTAATTTCTAATTTCTTAGCCATTTGCTTTCCCTCCTTATCCTAAAAGCTCTTCTACGGATTTGCCGCGAAGTTTCGCAACTTCTTCAGCACGCTTTAAGCCTTTAAGTCCTTCCATTGTTGCACGGACCATATTGATTGGGTTGTTTGAACCCAATGATTTAGAAAGAATATCGCCGATACCAGCCAATTCAAGCACCGCACGCACTGGACCTCCGGCAATAACTCCTGTACCTTCCGATGCATTCTTTAAGAAAACACGTCCAGCACCAAAGTGGCCAATCGTTTCATGTGGAATTGTTGTGCCAACGACCGGCACTTCAATTAAATTCTTCTTTGCATCTTCAATAGCCTTGCGGATCGCTTCCGGTACTTCTTGCGCTTTACCCATACCGAATCCGACATGACCATTTTTATCGCCAACAACAACCAAGGCAGCAAAGCGGAAACGACGTCCACCTTTAACGACCTTTGCTACACGGTTGACTGCTACTACTTTTTCTTCAAGTTCCAATGTATTAGGGTCAATACGACGCATTCATTTTCCCTCCTTTATTCTTTAGAATTGCAGACCAGCTTCACGTGCTGCATCTGCGAGAGTGGCTACACGGCCGTGGTATAAATATCCGCCACGGTCAAAGACCACAACTTTATGTCCATTTTCAATCGCACGTTTTGCGACGAGCTCGCCAACTAGCTTCGCTGCTTCCGTCTTTGCTACATTTTCCGCATCAATTTCTTTATCAAGAGTTGAAGCAGATGCAAGCGTTACGCCATTTACATCATCAATCAACTGAGCATAAATGTGCTTTGACGAACGGAATACATTAAGACGAGGACGTTCAGGCGTTCCTGTGATCGTGCGACGCACATGGGCATGTCGCTTCTTACGTGCCACGTTCTTATTAGCCTTCGTAATCATTGAACGTCATTCCTTTCCGTAGGTTAGTGATTATTTACCAGTTTTACCTTCTTTACGACGAACATATTCGCCTTCATAGCGAATACCCTTGCCTTTATACGGTTCAGGTAAACGTACAGAACGAATGTTAGATGCTAGTGCCCCAACGCGTTCTTTATCAATTCCTTTAACGATTACTTTCGTGTTAGAAGGAACTTCAATTTCCAGTCCCGCTTCAGGAACGATTTCCACTGGATGAGAGTATCCAACATTAAGTACGAGTTTCTGACCTGACTTAGAAGCACGGTAACCGACACCGATAAGTTCAAGTGCACGCTCATATCCCTTTGTTACACCTTCAACCATGTTATTAATTAAGCTACGAGTTGTACCGTGAAGAGCACGGTGCTCCTTCTGATCAGATGGACGCTCAACTGTAACCTGATTTTCTTCAATGTTGATCTTCATTTCAGGATGAAGCTCACGCTTAAGCTCACCTTTAGGACCTTTTACCGTCATTAGCTGGCCATCAAGCGTTACAGTCACTCCACCTGGAATTTCAACTGGCTTTTTACCAATTCGAGACATTCTCATACACCTCCGTTCATTTCAAGGATTCTATTACCAAACGTAAGCTAATACTTCGCCACCAACTTGCTGGTTACGCGCATCCTTGTCTGTCATTATACCTTTTGATGTAGAAACTAACGCAATTCCAAGACCTCCAAGTACACGTGGAAGCTCGTTTGCTTTTGCATAAACACGAAGTCCAGGCTTACTAATACGCTTAAGACCAGTGATTACACGCTCATTTGTTGAACCATATTTCAAGAAAATACGGATCACACCTTGCTTATTATCTTCAATATATTCGTAGTCACGGATAAAGCCCTCGCGCTTTAGAATATCTGCAATTTCTTTCTTTACCTTTGAAGCAGGTAGCTCAAGCTTCTCGTGGCGAACAGTGTTCGCATTACGAATACGAGTAAGCATATCTGCAATAGGATCTGTCATGACCATTTATATTTACCTCCTTCCCGTTCTTGGGATTACCAACTAGCTTTTTTCACGCCAGGAATCTGCCCTTTATGAGCAAGTTCTCTGAAGCAAATTCTGCAAAGTTTAAACTTACGTAATACTGAATGAGGACGACCGCAACGTTCACAACGTGTATATTCTTGAACTTTATACTTTTGTGTGCGCTTTTGCTTTGCAATCATTGATTTCTTTGCCAACGTGTTCCCTCCTCTTCGATTCGATTATTTTTGGAATGGCATTCCCATTTGTGTTAAAAGTTCACGAGCCTCTTCGTCTGTTTTCGCTGTCGTTACTAATACAACGTCCATACCACGAACTTTATCGACTTTATCGTAATCAATTTCAGGGAAAATTAATTGCTCCTTCACACCTAGTGTGTAGTTACCGCGACCGTCAAAAGCTTTCTTCGAAACACCGCGGAAGTCACGTACACGAGGTAATGAAATAGAAATTAATTTATCTAGGAAATCATACATACGCTCACCACGAAGTGTTACCTTCGCACCGATTGGCATACCCTCACGTAGTTTGAAACCTGCAATTGATTTTTTCGCCTTTGTAATAACTGGCTTTTGTCCCGTAATCTCAGTTAATTCTTCAACAGCTTTATCCAAAGCCTTTGCATTTGAAACAGCGTCACCTACACCCATGTTCACAACAATCTTTTCGAGTTTAGGAACCGCCATGACAGATGAATAGTTGAACTTCTCAACCAAAGAAGGAACGATTTCACTTGTATACTTCTCTTTTAAACGATTCATACGATTGACCTCCTTTCACACTCTGACTACTTATCTAACGCTTCGCCAGACTTCTTAGCAATACGTACCTTTTTTCCGTTCTCCACTTTATAACCTACACGAGTAGGTTCACCAGACTTAGGGTCGATAGGCATAACGTTTGAAGAATGAATTGGCGCTTCTTGATTTAAAATTCCGCCTTGCGGGTTATCTTGAGAAGGCTTGGCGTGTTTTTTCACGATATTCACACCTTCAACAAGGACACGGTTCTTCTTAGGGAACGCTTCAAGGATCACGCCTTGTTTACCTTTGTCTTTTCCAGAGATGACCTTTACAGTGTCACCTTTTTTGACATGCATCTTCGCCATGTTCGCACCTCCTTGACAGGGCCTTTCAATAATCTTCTATTAAAGAACTTCCGGAGCAAGTGATACAATCTTCATGAATTGATTATCACGAAGCTCACGCGCTACTGGTCCAAAAATACGAGTACCACGAGGGCTCTTGTCGTCACGGATAATAACCGCTGCATTTTCATCAAACTTGATGTATGAGCCGTCATTGCGACGAGCACCGCTCTTTGTACGGACGATAACTGCTTTAACAACGTCACCCTTCTTGACAACGCCTCCTGGTGTTGCTTGTTTCACCGAGCAAACAATTACATCACCAATATTAGCAGTTTTACGACCAGAACCACCTAAAACTTTAATACAAAGCACTTCACGCGCTCCAGAGTTATCAGCAACTTTTAAACGGGATTCTTGTTGAATCATTCGAACTTACCTCCCTTCAACACAAGGATTCTATTAGATGATTACCGCTTCTTCTACAATTTCGATCAAGCGGAAACGTTTATCTTTTGAAAGTGGACGAGTTTCCATAATTTCTACGATATCGCCAATTTTCGCTTTGTTCTCTTCATCATGCGCTTTGAACTTCTTCGAGTACTTTACGCGCTTACCGTAGAGACGATCTTTCTTATAAGTTTCGACAAGAACAGTGATTGTCTTATCCATCTTATCAGAAACAACGCGTCCTCTGTAGACCTTACGATGGTTGCGTTCCATTTAAGCAAACCTCCTTTTTTAGCCGTTGTTAATTCCAAGCTCACGTTCACGCAAAACTGTCTTTGCACGAGCAATTGCTTTACGAACTTCACGAATGCGGGCCGGATTATCCAATTGACCAGTCGCTAATTGAAAGCGAAGGTTGAACAACTCTTCTTTCAATGACTTTGTCTTTTGCTCAATTTCAGCAGTGGTTAAGTTACGAATATCATTAGCTTTCATTTGCGTCACCACCCACTTCATCGCGTTTTACGAACTTACATTTAACCGGTAATTTATGAGAAGCAAGACGTAACGCTTCACGAGCAACCTCTTCAGAAACACCAGCGATTTCAAACATAATTTTACCAGGCTTGACAACAGCTACCCATCCTTCAGGAGCACCTTTACCAGAACCCATCCGAACCTCTAGAGGCTTTGCCGTGTATGGCTTAGAAGGGAAAATCTTGATCCAAACCTTACCACCACGCTTCATATAACGAGTCATTGCAATACGAGCCGCTTCGATTTGACGGTTCGTAATCCAAGATGCCTCAAGAGCTTGTAAGCCATACTCACCGAAATGAACTTCAGTACCGCCTTTTGCACGTCCGCGCATGTTTCCACGGTGCTCACGACGATATTTAACACGTTTTGGCATTAACATGATTAGTTGCCTCCTTCCTCTTTGTTCGTTCCTTTCGTTGGAAGGACTTCACCACGATAAATCCAGATCTTAACACCTAACTTACCGTATGTTGTATCAGCTTCAGCTGTACCGTAGTCAATATCAGCACGAAGCGTGTGAAGTGGAACAGTTCCTTCATTGTAGTGTTCAGCACGAGCGATATCAGCGCCACCAAGACGACCGGATACTTGAGTTTTAATACCCTTAGCACCAGCACGCATTGTGCGTTGAATTGCCTGCTTCATTGCACGACGGAATGAGATACGATTTTCTAATTGACGTGCAATATTTTCTGCAACAAGCTTAGCATCAAGATCAGCTTGCTTAATTTCAAAAATATTAATGTGTACCCGCTTGCCAGTTAAATCATTAAGGGCTTTACGTAACGCTTCAACTTCCGAACCGCCTTTTCCGATCACCATACCTGGCTTAGCAGTAGAAATTGTAATGTTTACGCGGTTAGCCGCACGTTCGATTTCTACTTTAGACACAGATGCGTCTTTTAAACGTTTTTCAATGTACTCACGAATTTTGATGTCTTCGTGCAGTAAGTCTGCATAATCTTTATCAGCGAACCATTTTGACTCCCAGTCACGAATGACACCAACTCGAAGTCCGACAGGGTTGATTTTTTGACCCACGCGTTATCCCTCCTTCTTTTCAGTTACCACTAGTGTAATGTGGCTAGTACGCTTGTTAATACGACTCGCACGTCCCATCGCACGTGGACGGAAACGTTTAAGTGTAATACCTTCATTTACGTACGCTTCACTAATTACAAGATTGTTTGGCTCCATTTCATAGTTGTGTTCCGCATTCGCAATTGCAGAATTTAAAAGCTTTTCTACAACAGGAGAAGCAGCTTTCGGAGTGTGGCGAAGAATCGCAATCGCCTCACCAACCTGCTTACCACGAATCAAGTCAACAACTAGACGTACTTTGCGAGGAGCAATACGTACTTGTTTTGCTACGGCTTTAGCTTGCATGGGATTGACCTCCTCTCTACCTTACATTAACGTCTTGTTTTCTTATCATCAGCTGCGTGACCTTTGTACGTACGAGTTGGCGCAAACTCACCAAGCTTATGACCAACCATGTCCTCAGATACGTAAACAGGCACGTGCTTGCGGCCATCATAAACAGCGATTGTATGACCGATAAACTCAGGGAAAATCGTTGAACGACGAGACCATGTCTTAATGACTCTCTTGTCATCCTTTTCATTCATTGCTTCGACTTTCTTCATTAAATGATCATCGACAAAAGGTCCCTTTTTCAAACTACGACCCATGAGAAAACCTCCCTTCGCGATTAGCGCTACGGTTCTAACTGCTTAGAACCGCAGGTTAATCCCGTTTATTTTTTACGACGACGTACAATATACTTATCAGACGCCTTGTTCTTCTTACGAGTTTTGTAACCAAGAGTTGGTTTACCCCAAGGAGACATTGGTGACTTACGTCCGATAGGAGCTCTACCTTCCCCACCACCGTGTGGGTGATCGTTCGGGTTCATAACAGATCCACGAACAGTAGGACGCTTGCCTAACCAACGTGAACGACCTGCTTTACCAATGTTAACAAGCTCATGCTCAAGGTTTCCAACTTGACCGATTGTTGCGCGGCATGTTGAAAGAATGTAGCGAGTTTCGCCAGACTTCAGACGTACTAATACATAGTCGCCTTCCTTACCAAGCAACTGGGCTTGCGCGCCGGCAGAACGGGCAATCTGTCCACCCTTACCAGGCTTTAGCTCAATGTTATGAATCACAGTACCGACAGGGATGTTCTGAAGCGGTAATGCATTCCCTACTTTAATATCTGCATTCGGTCCAGACTCAATTGTTGTACCGACTGTAAGACCTTTTGGTGCAAGAATATAGCGCTTTTCACCATCTGCATAGTTAATTAGTGCGATATTTGCTGAACGGTTTGGATCATATTCGATCGTAGCAACGCGTCCTGGAATTCCATCTTTTGTGCGTTTAAAGTCAATAACGCGGTATTGACGCTTATGTCCGCCACCTTGGTGACGTACAGTTAGTTTACCTTGGTTGTTGCGTCCGCCTTTTTTGTGTAAAGGGGCAAGCAACGACTTTTCCGGTTTATCCGTTGTGATTTCTGCAAAATCTAATACAGACATACCACGACGACCGGCACTGGTTGGTTTATACTTCTTAATCGCCATCTTTTAGTTCCCTCCTTCTCTAATAGGTTTAAACACCTTCAAAGAATTCAAGTTCTTTGCTGTCAGGTGTTAAGGTAACAATCGCCTTCTTGCGACGAGCTGTAAAGCCTGTGTAACGGCCAAAACGCTTTGACTTACCTTTATAATTCATTGTGTTTACTTTTTCAACTTTCACTTCAAAGATCTCTTCAATCGCATCTTTGATCTGTGTTTTGTTTGCACGAACGTCTACTTCAAACGTATACTTCTTATCACCCATTAGGTCAGTTGAACGTTCAGTAATCACGGGGCGCTTAATGATATCACGAGCGTTTGACATTATGCAAGCACCTCCTCTACCTTTTCAACGGCCTCTTTCGTGATGACTAGCTTATCATGCTTAAGTACATCGAGTACGCTAACGCCGTCTGCTGTAACAAATGTCACACCAGGCAGATTACGCGCAGAAAGAGCAACCGCTTCATTATAATCAGCTGTTACAACCAGCGCTTTGCTATCTACAGAAAGACCGGCAAGAACAGCAGCCATTTCCTTTGTCTTTGGTGCATCAAATGCTAAGTTCTCAAGCACAACAATTTCCTCCGACTGTACCTTTGATGATAGAGCCGATTTAATTGCCAGGCGGCGAACTTTTTTAGGCAGCTTGTAGCTGTAGCTGCGAGGTGTTGGTCCGAATACGACTCCACCACCTACCCATTGCGGTGAACGGATTGAGCCTTGACGCGCACGGCCAGTTCCCTTTTGGCGCCATGGCTTACGACCACCACCACGAACTTCAGAGCGTCCTTTTGTTTTATGCGTTCCTTGGCGTAATGATGCCTGCTGCATCACGACAGCTTCGTGAAGCACACTTTCGTTTGGTTCAATTCCAAAAACCGATTCTGCTAACTCGATATCTCCTACTTGTGAACCTGATTGGTTAAATAATGCTACTTTCGGCATGATGTGTCCTCCTTTCTTTCAATCTTTATTTTACTTTGATCGCGCTTTGTACAGACACATAGCTCTTTTTAGCTCCAGGAACATTTCCTTTTACTAATAGAAGATTACGTTCTGCATCGACTTTTACGATCTCAAGATTTTGAACTGTAACTGTTTCTCCACCCATACGTCCTGGAAGCATTTTTCCTTTGAATACGCGGTTTGGAGCTACAGGTCCCATTGAACCTGGGCGACGGTGGTAACGAGAACCATGTGACATCGGGCCACGGGACTGGTTGTGACGCTTAATCGCACCTTGGAAACCTTTCCCTTTTGATGTTCCTGTTACATCTACTACATCGCCAGCAGCGAAAGTATCTACCTTAACTTCTTGACCAACTTCAAATTCGTCAAGATTTACGTTACGGATTTCCTTGATGAAGCGCTTAGGGGCCGTGTTTGCTTTAGCAGCATGGCCTTGAGCTGGTTTGTTTGCATTTGCCTTCTTTTGGTCAGCAAACCCGATTTGGATTGCTTCATAACCATCCGAGTCAACAGTTTTCTTTTGAAGAACGACGTTTGGTTCCGCCTCGATTACTGTTACAGGGATGACTTCACCATTTTCAGCGAAGACTTGAGTCATACCAATTTTTCTACCTAAGATTCCTTTGGACATCCGTTACACCTCCTAGTATAATTTCATATTTTGTTTGCCATTTTCATATCATATAAATGAAGAATCTTTTCTTCATTACGGTTTAAAGTTTGATTTCGATATCGACGCCTGATGGTAAATCCAAACGCATTAACGCATCCACAGTTTGTGGTGTTGGATTGACAATATCAATCAAGCGCTTATGTGTACGCATTTCAAACTGCTCACGAGAATCTTTATACTTGTGAACCGCACGTAAAATTGTGTAGACAGATTTTTCAGTTGGAAGCGGGATTGGACCCGAAACACTTGCACCTGAACGTTTTGCCGTGTCAACAATTTTCTCTGCAGATTGATCAAGGACTCTGTGATCATAAGCTTTCAAACGAATGCGAATCTTTTGCTTTGCCATTATAGCCCCTCCTTTATCGTCCATTTTTAGAAACAGACATACTCCGCGAAAATTTCCTACACCCTGCCATGGCAAAGGGGCCTGGTGTGTCAGCAACCTTTCGCATCATCGCTGTCAATGACTAACATTCAACATTATACTGATACATTGCGAACAATGCAAGCCTAATGCCTATCTTAGCCACACTCATACTATTATATAGATAACCATAACGGATTTCAAGCCTTTTTTGCCCCAGTACTGAAATTCAATAAAATACCAGCGAAAAAAATAAGAGGCTGTCACCGGGACAGCCTCTTACTGATAAAACGAATTACTTTTGGATTGAAGCAACAACGCCGGCACCAACAGTACGTCCACCCTCACGGATAGAGAACTTCGTACCTTCTTCGATCGCGATTGGCGCGATAAGCTCAACCGTCATTTCGATGTTGTCACCAGGCATTACCATCTCAACGCCTTCTGGAAGTTGAACAATTCCAGTTACGTCAGTTGTACGGAAGTAGAACTGAGGACGGTAGTTTGAGAAGAATGGAGTGTGACGTCCACCTTCTTCTTTAGAAAGAACATAAACTTCAGCTTTGAAGTTCGTGTGTGGAGTGATTGTACCTGGCTTAGCAAGTACTTGTCCGCGTTGAACTTCATCACGGGCTACACCACGAAGTAATGCACCAATGTTGTCGCCAGCTTCTGCATAGTCAAGAAGCTTACGGAACATTTCTACTCCAGTACAAGTAGTAGATTTAGGCTCTTCAGTGATACCGATGATTTCAATTGTGTCACCAACGTTTAATTGACCACGCTCAACACGGCCAGTTGCAACTGTACCACGACCAGTGATTGAGAATACATCCTCAACTGGCATCATGAATGGCTTTTCTTTATCACGCTCAGGAGTTGGGATATAGCTATCAACCGCATCCATTAGCTCGATAATTTTTTCTTCCCAAGCAGCGTCTCCCTCAAGAGCTTTAAGAGCAGACCCGCGGATAACTGGTACATCATCACCAGGGAAGTCATATTCAGATAGAAGATCACGAACTTCCATTTCTACTAGCTCAAGAAGTTCTTCGTCATCTACCATGTCACACTTGTTTAAGAAAACAACAAGATAAGGTACACCTACTTGACGAGATAATAGAATGTGCTCACGAGTTTGTGGCATTGGACCATCAGCAGCAGATACTACTAGAATTCCGCCGTCCATTTGCGCAGCACCAGTGATCATGTTCTTAACGTAGTCAGCGTGTCCTGGGCAGTCTACGTGTGCATAGTGACGAGAATCAGTTTCGTACTCAACGTGTGCAGTTGAGATTGTAATTCCACGCTCGCGCTCTTCTGGAGCACCATCAATTGCGTCATATGCCATTGCAGTACCTTTACCAGAACGCTTAGCAAGTACAGTTGTAATTGCAGCTGTTAACGTTGTTTTACCATGGTCAACGTGTCCAATTGTACCAATATTGGCATGTGTTTTGGAGCGGTCAAATTTTTCCTTAGCCATGATTCATTTCCTCCCTTAATTGAACAAAGTTAATTGAATTTTTATGGGTTGAAAGGTGCTTTACCCATCGATAAATATCACCTTTCTTAGCTTACAACAAAATATTACACGAAACAATTAGAAAGAAAAATTATTCTCCTGTTTGTTTCTTAATAATTTCTTCGGCAACACTCTTAGGCACTTCCTCGTAGTGATCGAAGAACATTGTGTATGTTCCGCGGCCTTGTGTACGAGAACGTAATGAAGTTGCATAACCGAACATTTCAGCTAATGGAACAAACGCTTTAACGATTTGAGCGTTTCCGCGAGCTTCCATACCGTCAACACGTCCACGGCGAGCTGTAACGTCACCCATTACATCACCCATGTACTCTTCAGGTACAACAACTTCAACCTTCATAAGCGGCTCAAGAAGAACTGGATTACATTTTGATTTTGCGTTTTTCACAGCCATTGATGCAGCGATCTTAAACGCCATCTCACTTGAGTCGACATCATGGTAAGAACCATCATAAAGCTTCGCTTTTACATCAATTACCGGATAACCGGCAAGCATTCCGTTTTGCAATGCTTCCTCTACACCCTGCTCAACAGAACTAATGTATTCACGAGGAACCGATCCACCGACGACTGCATTTTCGAATTCGAAGCCAGCGCCTTCTTCATTCGGGCTGAATTCAATCCAAACGTGACCGAATTGGCCGCGTCCACCAGATTGACGGACAAACTTACCTTCAACCTGTGCAGATTGGCGAATTGTTTCACGGTAAGATACTTGAGGAGCACCTACATTCGCTTCAACTTTAAACTCACGCTTCATCCGGTCAACGATAATATCAAGGTGAAGCTCACCCATACCAGAAATAATCGTTTGACCTGTTTCTTCGTTTGTTTCCGTACGGAACGTTGGATCCTCTTCAGCTAGCTTCGCTAATGCCATACCCATCTTATCTTGGTCAGCCTTTGACTTAGGCTCAACAGACAAGGAGATAACAGGCTCAGGGAATTGCATGGATTCAAGAATAACAAGATTCTTTTCATCACATAGCGTATCACCAGTTGTTGTATCTTTCAAACCAACAGCAGCCGCAATATCCCCGGCGTATACTGTTGAGATTTCCTCACGAGAGTTCGCATGCATTTGCAGAATACGACCGACGCGCTCACGCTTGTCTTTCGTCGAGTTCTTTACATAAGAACCGGAATTAAGAGTACCTGAGTAGACGCGGAAGAATGTCAGCTTACCAACGTAAGGGTCAGTCATAACCTTAAACGCAAGCGCAGAGAAAGGCGCTTCGTCGCTGGATTCACGAGTTACTTCTTCGTCAGAATCAGGCACAACTCCTTTAATCGCAGGAACATCTACAGGTGATGGAAGGTAATCAAGAACCGCATCCAGCATTAGCTGAACACCTTTGTTCTTAAATGCCGATCCACAAAGCACCGGATAAAATTCAACGTTAACCGTACCTTTACGAATAGCGGCTTTGATTTCATCCTTAGTAAGCTCTTCACCTTCTAAGTATTTCATCATTAATTCTTCATCAAGCTCAGCAACAGCTTCAACTAATGATTCGTGAAGCTCTTGAGCTTTGTCCTTGTACTCATCAGGAATTTCTCTTGCATCAGTACGTGTACCAAGGTCATCTTCATAGAAGTATGCAACCATGTCAACAAGATCAATAATTCCATCGAACTGATCTTCAGCGCCAATCGGCAATTGAATCGGATGGGCGTTTGCTTGAAGACGGTCACGAAGCGTTCCTACTGAGTAAAGAAAGTCTGCACCTGTTTTGTCCATTTTGTTAATGAAAACAATACGCGGTACACCATATGTTGTGGCTTGACGCCAAACTGTTTCAGTTTGCGGCTCAACCCCAGATTGAGCATCAAGTACTGCGACAGCTCCATCCAATACACGTAAAGAACGTTCTACTTCAACTGTAAAGTCTACGTGTCCAGGCGTATCGATGATGTTGATCCGATGACCTTTCCAAGCAGCTGTTGTCGCAGCAGATGTGATCGTGATCCCACGTTCTTGCTCCTGCTCCATCCAGTCCATTTGGGAAGCACCTTCATGCGTTTCACCAATCTTATGGATACGTCCAGTATAAAAAAGTACACGTTCAGTTGTTGTTGTTTTACCGGCATCAATGTGAGCCATGATGCCGATATTACGTGTATCTTTTAAGGAGAACTCTCTTGCCATAGGGTATTTCTCCTTCCTCTTTCGAACATTTTATTTAATAGAATCTTACCAACGATAGTGAGCAAACGCTTTGTTCGCTTCCGCCATCTTATGCGTATCTTCACGCTTCTTAACAGCTGCACCTGTGTTGTTCGCAGCATCAAGAATTTCGTTAGCTAAACGCTCTTCCATCGTTTTTTCTCCACGAAGGCGAGAGTAGTTTACTAACCAGCGAAGTCCTAATGTCGTACGACGCTCAGGCTTTACTTCGATCGGCACTTGGTAGTTTGCACCACCGACACGACGAGCTTTAACTTCAAGAACAGGCATAATGTTCTTAAGCGCTTGATCAAACACTTCCATTGGATCGTTTCCACTGCGCTCTTTCACTAGTTCAAACGCATTATATAGAATCGTTTGCGCGATACCACGCTTTCCATCAACCATAATACGGTTAATTAAACGAGTGACAAGCTTAGAATTATAAATAGGATCTGGTAATACATCGCGACGGGCGACTGGTCCTTTACGAGGCATTGTTTCCCCTCCTTTCAACATTTAAACCGAATTTTTTTAGATTACTTTTTTTCCTTTGGACGCTTCGTACCGTATTTAGAACGGCCTTGCATGCGGTTTTGAACTCCCGCAGTATCAAGAGCGCCACGAACGATATGGTAACGTACCCCCGGTAAATCTTTTACACGTCCACCACGGATAAGAACGACACTGTGCTCTTGCAAGTTGTGTCCGATACCCGGAATGTAAGCTGTTACCTCAATTTGGTTCGTTAAACGAACACGCGCATATTTACGAAGAGCTGAGTTCGGCTTCTTCGGTGTCATCGTACCAACACGCGTACAAACACCGCGCTTTTGTGGAGATGAAAGATCTGTCTGCACCTTCTTGAAGCTGTTAAAGCCTTTGTTAAGTGCTGGAGAGTCAGACTTCTTCACTTTAGCGACGCGTCCTTTACGAATTAACTGATTAATTGTAGGCATGTTATTTTCCTCCTCTCTCTCAATTATTAAGACCACCGATCCTGGTGGTTCATCGCTAGGCAAAAGGAAAATTTTTGCCAGACGGCTTGCGCCGAATGGCAAAAATCGATCACTTTTTTAAAGCGACAGCAGCTGCGCTGACTTCAATGCCGCAAGCTTTTCCAAGCTTCTTCATCGAGTCAACATATACAAGTGGTATATTCTTGGTTTTCGCTAATGCTTCAACTTTGTAAATTACTCGGTACTCCGCATCAATCGCGATTATGACCTCAGAAACAATACCCTCATCAAGCGCCTTAAGCGTTTGTTTCGTACCTATAATTAGGTCATCAGCCTGTAAAACTTTTTCATAAGACATAAATCATCCTCCAAAGCAACAGGTAGTATCTTAGGCACACTTTGATATCTTATCATCCTCATATGCCACTGTCAACATCTCTTGAAATAAATTTATTCGTGAGTGAGAACCTCATCAGCAAGCGGAGCTTCTACCTCTTCCGCCGCCTGTTCATCATACTTCGAATAAATGTTCAAATCACGATAGCGCGCCATTCCCGTTCCTGCCGGGACAAGCTTACCGATGATGACATTTTCCTTCAGGCCGAGAAGCTCATCGCGCTTCCCTTTGATCGCGGCATCTGTCAACACGCGCGTCGTCTCCTGGAAGGAAGCGGCTGATAGGAATGAATCGGTTTCGAGTGATGCTTTTGTGATCCCGAGTAAAACCGGCTTGCCTGTCGCCGGACGCTTCTTCTCTAACAGCACTTTCTTGTTTTCATCATTAAACTGTTGAATTTCGATAAGGGAACCTGGAAGCACGGTTGTTTCACCGGCATCGACAACACGAACTTTACGAAGCATCTGTCTAACCATAACTTCAACGTGCTTATCGCCAATTTCTACCCCTTGCATCCGGTATACTTTCTGCACTTCACGCAGCAAGTACTCCTGAACATCGTTCATTCCTTTAACCTTCAACAATTCTTTCGGATCAATTGAACCTTCTGTAAGCGGCTGCCCGGACTCGATGATGTCACCGACAGCAACTTTGAGCCGCGCCCCATATGGAATCGTATAGTTCTTCGTCTCCATTTCACTTTTAATCGTGACTTCGCGCTTATCGCCATCTTTAAAGTCGATAACTTCACCGTCAATTTCCGAGATGACTGCCTGCCCTTTCGGATTACGCGCTTCAAAAATCTCCTGAATACGCGGTAAACCTTGGGTAATATCATCCCCGGCTACCCCACCGGTATGGAACGTACGCATTGTAAGCTGTGTACCCGGCTCCCCGATCGATTGGGCAGCGATAATACCAACTGCTTCCCCAACTTCGACGTCGCTTCCTGTCGCCAGGTTACGACCGTAGCACTTCTTACAAACGCCGTGACGCGTGTCGCATGTAAAGACGGAACGAATCATCACTTCTTCAATACCCGCATCCACAATCTGCTTCGCGATATCCTCAACGATCAGCTCATTCTTTCGAATTAAGACTTCTCCTGTTTCCGGATGCTTGAGCGTCTTAAAGGCAACACGCCCGACAAGACGGTCGTACAAGCCTTCAATCACTTCATTACCTTCCTTGATCGCTTTCACTTCTAATCCGCGGTCTGTGCCACAGTCATCTTCACGAACGATGACATCCTGGGCCACATCGACAAGACGGCGAGTCAGATAACCTGAATCGGCTGTCTTCAGGGCTGTATCAGCAAGACCTTTCCGCGCACCATGCGTCGAAATAAAGTACTCCAATACAGTTAGCCCTTCACGGAAGCTTGATTTGATCGGAAGCTCGATAATCCGGCCTGACGGGTTGGCCATCAAGCCGCGCATTCCGGCAAGCTGAGTGAAGTTCGAGGCGTTACCACGAGCTCCGGAATCACTCATCATAAAGATCGGGTTGCTTGTATCAAGCGTACCCATCAGCTTATTCTGAATGACATCCTTCGCTTCACTCCAGACAGAAATGACGCGATCATAACGCTCTTCTTCCGTGATCAAACCACGTCTGAATTGCTTGAGAATCTTTTCGACCTTCTGTTCTGCCTCTTCTAAAATTTCCTTTTTCTCGGCAAGAACGACAATGTCGGCTACCCCAACGGTAATACCCGCTTTCGTCGAGTATTTAAAGCCAAGGTCCTTCATTCGGTCAAGCATTTTTGATGTTTCTGCAATCGCGAATTTCTTAAATACTTCCGCAATAATATTACCGAGGAAGCCCTTCTTAAATGGCGGAACGAGCTCACTATTTGCAAAGTGCTCCTTCACATTAGCTGAGCTTGAAATAAGATATTTATCCGGCGTTGCAATTTCCAGGTTCGACATTGTCGGCTCATTCATATAAGGGAATGACTCCGGCAAGATCTCATTAAAAATTAGCTTCCCGACAGTTGTAAGCAGCAGCTTATCTGTCTGATCCTCACGGAACGTTGTCTTTCCAAGGGAGGCTACCGGAATCGCAACACGGCTGTGCAAATGCACATATCCGTTCTGATATGCAATCAATGCTTCATTTGTATCTTTAAAGATCGATCCTTCACCAAGCGCGCCTTTACGCTCAAGCGTTAAGTAGTAGTTACCAAGAACCATATCCTGAGACGGGGTAACAACCGGCTTTCCGTCCTTCGGATTCAAAATGTTCTGCGCGGCAAGCATTAAAATCCGTGCTTCGGCTTGCGCTTCAGCTGAAAGCGGAACGTGGACGGCCATTTGGTCACCGTCAAAGTCCGCATTGTATGCTGTACATACGAGTGGATGCAGCTTGATCGCGCGCCCTTCGACAAGGATTGGTTCAAACGCCTGAATACCGAGTCTGTGCAGCGTAGGGGCACGGTTTAACAGCACCGGATGCTCGCGGATGACTTCCTCAAGCACATCCCACACTTCCGGCTGAATCCGTTCGACCTTGCGTTTTGCGCTCTTGATGTTATGCGCAAGCCCTTTGCTGACAAGCTCCTTCATCACAAATGGCTTGAACAGCTCTAACGCCATTTCTTTCGGCAGGCCGCACTGATACATCTTCAAGTTCGGCCCTACAACAATAACGGAACGACCTGAATAGTCAACACGCTTCCCTAGCAGGTTTTGACGGAAGCGACCTTGCTTCCCTTTCAGCATATGGGAAAGTGATTTTAACGGACGGTTCCCCGGCCCCGTTACAGGACGGCCGCGGCGACCGTTATCAATCAACGCATCGACAGCCTCCTGAAGCATACGCTTCTCATTTTGAACGATAATGTTAGGCGCTCCTAAATCAAGCAGACGCTTCAGACGGTTGTTCCGGTTAATCACACGACGGTATAAATCATTTAAGTCAGATGTAGCAAAACGTCCCCCGTCAAGCTGAACCATCGGGCGAAGCTCAGGTGGAATGACAGGAAGAACATCTAAGACCATCCAGGATGGTTCATTGCCGGAGTTCCGGAAAGCTTCCAACACTTCAAGACGCTTGATCGCCCGTGTCCGACGCTGTCCTTGAGCGGTAATAAGCTCTTCCTTCAGCAGTCCGACTTCCTTTTCAAGATCGATATCAGCGAGCAGCTTGCGAATCGCCTCCGCCCCCATTTGGGCTGTGAAAGAGCGACCGTACTTATCACGATACGTCCGGAATTCCTTCTCGGAAAGCAGCTGTTTCTTCTCTAATGGCGTATCGCCGGGATCTGTGACGACGTAAGAAGCAAAGTAAATAATTTCTTCTAACGAACGAGGCGACATATCAAGCACTAGACCCATCCGGCTAGGGATGCCTTTGAAGTACCAAATATGCGAGACAGGTGCGGCAAGCTCGATATGACCCATACGTTCACGACGAACCTTGGCACGTGTCACTTCAACGCCACAGCGGTCACAGACGACCCCTTTATAGCGGACGCGCTTGTATTTACCGCAATGGCACTCCCAGTCCTTTTGCGGTCCAAAAATACGCTCGCAGAAAAGACCATCCTTTTCCGGCTTTAATGTACGGTAGTTAATGGTTTCAGGCTTTTTAACTTCCCCTCTTGACCAAGAACGAATTTTGTTCGGTGAAGCGAGGCCGATTTTCATATATTCAAAGTTATTTACATCTAACAAGGGGCTTACCTCCCTTTTGTTTTCCATGACTTATTCAACCAAGTAATGTCTGTAACGATCCAAGAGGACAGAAAGCTGGAGGGAACCAGCTTACACCAGCTCCCAACCGCTTCATTTCGAGCTATACTTTTGATTCGAAGTTAAGATTCAGCTTTTCGCTCGTCTGATCCTCTTCGTCATCAAGCTCCCTCATTTCAATTTCTTCTTCATTGCTCGATAGCATCTTCACGTCCATGCCAAGCGATTGAAGCTCCTTAATCAGAACCTTAAACGATTCCGGCACTCCAGGCTCAGGCACATTTTCCCCTTTGACGATCGCTTCGTATGTTTTCACACGTCCGACGACATCATCGGATTTAACGGTAAGAATTTCCTGCAGCGTATAAGCCGCGCCGTATGCTTCGAGCGCCCATACTTCCATTTCTCCAAAACGCTGTCCGCCAAACTGAGCCTTTCCGCCCAGCGGCTGCTGCGTAACAAGAGAGTAAGGTCCCGTCGAACGGGCATGGAGCTTATCATCGACCATGTGGGCAAGCTTGATCATATACATGATCCCGACCGATACACGATTATCAAACGGCTCACCTGTCCGTCCGTCGTAAAGCACCGTTTTCCCGTCACGGGCAAGACCGGCTTCTTCAAGCGTATCCCACACATCATCCTCAGTCGCTCCGTCAAAAACCGGAGAAGCAACGTGAATGCCCAGCTTACGCGCCGCCATTCCGAGGTGAAGCTCAAGCACCTGACCGATGTTCATCCGCGAAGGTACCCCAAGCGGGTTCAACATGATATCGATCGGTGTTCCGTCTGGGAGATAAGGCATATCCTCTTCCGGAAGAATACGGGAGATAACCCCTTTGTTTCCGTGACGACCGGCCATTTTATCGCCTTCATGAATTTTACGCTTCTGAACAATATAGACACGGACTAGCTGATTGACACCCGGAGGAAGCTCGTCGCCATCCTCACGGTTGAAGATCTTAACATCAAGAACAATTCCGTCCCCGCCGTGAGGGGCACGCAATGACGTATCACGAACCTCGCGCGCTTTCTCACCGAAAATCGCATGGAGCAACCGCTCTTCAGCCGTAAGCTCCGTCACTCCTTTAGGCGTTACTTTACCGACGAGGATGTCACCATCCTTCACTTCGGCCCCGACGCGGATAATGCCGCGTTCATCAAGGTTTTTCAGCGCATCTTCCCCAACGTTCGGGATGTCACGCGTAATCTCTTCAGGCCCAAGCTTTGTATCACGGGCTTCTGATTCATATTCTTCAATATGAACCGATGTATACACATCGTCTTTCACAAGACGCTCGCTTAAAATAATCGCATCCTCATAGTTATATCCATCCCAAGTCATGAAGCCGACAAGGACATTCCGTCCAAGCGCCATTTCGCCTTTTTCCATCGAAGGGCCGTCAGCGAGAATTTCACGCTTCTCGACTACGTCACCTTCAGAGACGATCGGACGCTGGTTGTAGCTTGTTCCCTGGTTTGAGCGGACGAACTTTTGCAGGCGGTACTTGTCAAGATCACCCTTGACTTCCTTGCCATCGACTTCTTCAAGACGACGGACCCAAATTTCCTTCGCTGTTACACGTTCAACGATACCTTTCGTCTTTGAGACAATCGCCGCACCCGAATCCTTCGCTGACACGTGCTCCATCCCCGTTCCGACGATCGGCGCTTCCGGTACAAGCAATGGAACTGCCTGACGCTGCATGTTCGCCCCCATCAGTGCACGGTTCGAGTCATCGTTTTCCAAGAAAGGAATACATGATGTCGCAGCTGATACGACCTGCTTCGGTGATACATCCATGTAATCAAGACGCTCACGTGGCACGACCGTGTTTTCTCCCCGGAAACGGGCAATAATATTCTCATCGACAAACGATCCATCTTCAGCAAGACGGGCATTCGCCTGAGCGACAACATAGTTGTCCTCTTCATCCGCTGTTAAATAATCGATTTGTGAAGTCACCTTCCCTGTATCAGGGTCAACACGGCGATACGGTGTTTCCATAAAGCCGAATTCATTGACCTTCGCATAGGAAGAAAGCGAGTTAATCAGCCCGATGTTCGGACCTTCCGGCGTTTCAATCGGACACATCCGCCCGTAGTGGGAGTAATGAACGTCACGAACTTCAAATCCGGCACGCTCTCTCGTTAAACCACCCGGTCCAAGCGCCGAAAGACGGCGTTTATGCGTCAATTCAGCTAATGGGTTCGTCTGGTCCATAAATTGCGAGAGCTGTGAGCTGCCAAAAAACTCTTTAATGGAGGCAATCACTGGACGAATATTAATCAACGCTTGCGGCGTAATCATATTAGGGTCCTGAATTGACATCCGTTCACGCACGACGCGCTCCATCCGCGATAAGCCGATACGGAACTGATTTTGTAAAAGTTCACCGACAGAACGAAGACGGCGATTGCCGAGGTGATCAATATCATCTGTATCACCAACACCGTGCAGCAAATTGAAGAAATAGTTAATAGAAGCAATGATATCAGCCGGTGTAATATGCTTTACATCGCGCTCGACCATTGCGTTTCCAATAACGCGGATCGTTTTTTCCCCGTCGTGGTCCTCCGGCGAATAAATAAGGATCGATTGCAATTCAATTTCGGCATCCTCGACAACGCCGCCTGAAGCACGGACATGTCTGAAGCCGACATTGTTTTCAAGATAAGGCAAAATACGATCCAATGTCCGGCGGTCAAGAAGAGTTCCCTCTTCGGCAATCACTTCTCCCGTTTCCGGATCTACTAATGTTTCAGCTAAGCGCTGGTTAAACAAACGGTTTTTTATATGAAGTTTCTTATTAATCTTATAGCGGCCCACATTGGCTAAATCATAGCGCTTCGGATCAAAAAAGCGTGATTCCAACAGGCTTTTCGCATTGTCAACGGTAGGCGGCTCCCCGGGACGAAGACGCTCGTAAATTTCCAGAAGCGCTTTTTCCGTACCGTCCGTATTATCCTTTTCAAGCGAATTACGAAGGTACTCATCTTCTCCGAGTAAATCAATGATCTCTTGATCAGATCCAAAACCTAACGCACGCAAAAGAACCGTCACAGGGATTTTTCTGGTGCGGTCTATACGAACATAAACGATATCTTTGGCATCTGTCTCAAGCTCCAGCCATGCCCCGCGATTCGGGATGACCGTAGCCGTAAAGCCTTTTTTACCGTTTTTATCCGTTTTTTCACTGTAATAGACACTAGGTGAACGAACAAGCTGAGAAACAATTACACGCTCGGCTCCATTGATCACAAACGTTCCTGTCTCTGTCATCAATGGGAAATCTCCCATGAAGACCTCTTGCTCTTTTACTTCCCCAGTTTCCTTGTTAATGAGACGAACCTTAACCCGAAGTGGCGCTGCATAGGTCACATCGCGTTCCTTTGATTCATCAACCGGGTACTTTGGCTCTCCTAGACTATAGTCTATAAACTCTAAAACCAAGTTCCCCGTGAAATCTTGGATTGGAGAAATATCCTGGAACATTTCTCTCAGGCCCTCATCAAGAAACCATTGGTAGGAGGCTGTTTGAATTTCAATTAAATTCGGCAGCTCCAACACTTCATTAATTCTTGCATAGCTTCTCCGCTGGCGGTGGCGTCCATACTGAACTAGTTGACCTGTCAACTGATTCACCCCTCAAATCTCGCGTTATAGTATCTAAAAATGCATCACCCCCGCCCCTCGTCACGAGGCACAAGACTAGATGACGCACCTTTATAGATTGAGCAAAACCTTTAAAACCGTGCAAGGCAGCAGAAGAATGTCGTAACTTTCTATCTAACCACCAAAAAGAAAACGGGTTTTCGGTAACCAATTTTCTTATTCGACCATTCGATTATTTCAGTATAACCACTTTTCCACACCATTATTCAACAATTCCCACTTGACATTTGCCAAAATGGCGTTCTAAAAATAGGTAGTTATACGCATTAAATAACAATACCACAAAAGCAAGGCTCGGTCAAACTTTTTTTGCTTTTATAATAAAGTAACCTTTTTTCTTCTCAACGACGTCTACTTGGGCAAAGAGAGTCTCTAATTTTTCTAGCGCCGATGGAGCCCCCTGCTTTTTTTGAATAACCACCCATAATTCTCCGCCCGGTTGCAGATGCTGAACCGCCTGCTCGAAAATAAGATGAACGATTTTCTTGCCAGCCCGGATTGGCGGATTCGTAACGATCGCAGCAAAGTCCCGCTTTTCCACCCGGCTAAAGCCATCGCTTTCGTAAACGAGGCAGTTGGCAATCCGGTTTTCCTCACCGTTTTTTTTCGCCAACGCAAGTGCTCTCTCATTCACATCAATCATATGAACCATTCGGCTTTCATCTTCTTTGGCAAGCGTCAAACCGATCGGCCCATACCCGCAGCCGACATCGAGAAGATCTCCAGCCTGCTCCGGAAAGGAAAATGTCTCTATTAACAGCTTACTGCCAAAGTCAACTTCTCGTTTCGAGAACACTCCACTGTCCGAGGCGAAATGCAGCTTATGGCCGCGAAGCTCAAAGCTCCACTTTCGTTCCGCGCTTTCGACAGAAGGGTTTTTTGCGTAATAATGTTCCGACATCCTTCCTTACTCCTTTCTAAATAAGAAAAACGCCACAGGCGTCTTTTCTGTGAAAAAAAGGACCCGCCTGCTGCGAGCCCTTTTCCCACTATCAATTACTTAAGTTCAACAGAAGCGCCTGCTTCTTCAAGCTTAGCTTTCATTTCTTCAGCTTCTTCTTTCGCTACGCCTTCTTTAATTGGAGCTGGAGCACCGTCAACAAGTGCTTTTGCTTCCTTAAGACCAAGGCCAGTGATTTCACGTACAGCCTTGATAACGTTGATTTTAGATCCGCCAGCAGATTCTAAAATAACGTCGAATTCAGATTGCTCAGCACCGCCAGCGTCTCCGCCGCCTGCAGCTACAGCAACTGGAGCAGCAGCTGTTACTCCGAATTCTTCTTCGATTGCCTTAACAAGGTCATTTAGTTCTAAAACTGTCATTTCTTTAATCGCTTCAATGATTTGATCTTTACTCATGATAAATCCTCCCTATTTCGTTTTTTTAAAGTATCTTACTAGCTCACGTATCTGAAACCCAGCGTAGTGCCGGGCGGGTCAACATACATTAAGCGCCTTGCTCTTCCTTCTGATCCGCAACGGCTTTTGTCGCCAATGCAAAGTTGCGCATTGGAGCTTGAAGCACGCTGAGAAGCATAGATAGAAGTCCTTCGCGTGATGGTAGCTCAGCAAGAGCCTTGATTTCTTCCACGCTTGTGATGCGGCCTTCGATGACACCAGCTTTGATTTCAAGAGCTTCGTGTTCTTTCGCAAAGCTGTTAAGAACCTTCGCAGGAGCAACAACATCTTCATCGCTAAATGCGATTGCTGTTGGACCAACAAGCTGTGCATCCAGCTCAGAAAGGTTTGCCTCAGCTGTTGCGCGGCGCGCAAGTGTGTTCTTGTATACCTTGAACTCGACTCCAGCCTCACGAAGCTGCTTACGAAGCTCAGTTACTTCTGCAACATTCAGTCCGCGGTAATCGACAACAATCGTCGCTTTGCTTGCATTAAGCTTTGCAGCGATATCAGCTACAACCTGTTTTTTCTGTTCTAATACGCTCATCCTTACACCTCCCATAGTTTTATCCATACCGTCCGAAAAGCATGTAAAAAGCCCTCATGCAGACATGAGGGCAGACAAACACAGAGTTGTTCTTCTGTATCTATTGCTTACCTCGGTAGGAAGTTTAAGCGGTGTACGCCCCTACTGTCTACGGTATGACATTTTATTTTGATGTACCCGTATCAGGCACTCTTAAGAGTATATACAGGGTACAGGAAAAAGTCAATCGTTTGTTTTATTTGGCAAATGCAGATGCATTGACGCGAATACCAGGCCCCATTGTTGAAGCAATCGCAACGTTTTTCATGTACGTTCCTTTTGCTGCAGCAGGCTTCACCTTCACAAGCGTCTCAATGATCGTTTTCAAGTTTTCAGCAAGCTTCGCTGATTCAAATGAAACTTTACCAATCGGCACGTGGATGTTACCGGCTTTATCAACACGGTACTCTACTTTACCAGCCTTGATTTCATTGACAGCCTTCTCTACGTCGAAGGTAACTGTTCCTGTTTTCGGGTTTGGCATTAAGCCTTTCGGTCCGAGTACCCGGCCGAGCTTACCAACTTGAGCCATCATATCAGGAGTCGCAACGATCACATCAAACTCGAACCAACCTTGGTTGATTTTGTTAATAAGATCTTCTTCTCCTACATAATCAGCGCCAGCCGCTTCAGCTTCCTTCGCTTTATCGCCTTTCGCAAATACAAGCACACGTTGTGTTTTACCAGTTCCGTTAGGCAGAACAACAGCGCCACGAATTTGTTGATCGGCTTTCTTAGGGTCAACCCCAAGGCGAACAGCCACTTCGACTGTTTCGTCAAATTTAGCTGTAGCTGTTTTCTTCACTAACTCAATTGCTTCTTCAACTTGATAAACCGTATCGCGGTCAACAAGCTTAAGAGCTTCTTGATACTTTTTACCTTTTTTAGCCATGCTATTTCCTCCTCGATTGTGGTTTTAGCGGTAGTACCTCCCACTTATGAAAGGTTGCGACCTTAGATCAGGTTGCAACCTCCAAGAAACTTACAATTAGTCTTCAATCACGATACCCATGCTGCGAGCAGTACCTTCCACCATACGCATAGCAGATTCAACATTCGCTGCGTTTAGATCAGGCATCTTCGTTTCAGCAATCTCGCGCACCTTATCACGCTTTACTGTCGCAACTTTATTGCGGTTCGGTTCACCAGAACCTGACTCGATTCCAGCAGCCTTCTTAAGAAGAACAGCAGCCGGCGGAGTTTTCGTGATGAATGTAAACGAACGGTCTTCAAATACCGTAATTTCTACCGGGATGATAAGACCCGCTTGGTCTGAAGTACGAGCGTTAAATTCCTTACAGAAACCCATGATATTCACACCTGCTTGACCTAATGCAGGACCTACCGGTGGCGCTGGGTTTGCTTTCCCAGCAGGAATTTGCAACTTAACCATTTTAATTACCTTTTTAGCCACGTGACACACCTCCTTAGTCCGTGATGTGGTTATCGGACGTTCGTCGCCCTCCCACTCAAAAAACGGATGCACTCATGCACCCGATGGCTCATGTAATGAAACCATATCAAACATGAAGATTTTATCACCTTCGCTGTCAGATATCAAGTTATTTCGCTAAATCTTTTCAACTTGGTTAAAATCAAGCTCCACTGGAGTCTCACGGCCAAACATGTTGACGTGCACTTTCAGCTTCTGCTTGTCCATTTGAATTTCCTCAATTGAGCCGACAAAATTAGCGAACGGCCCTTCCTTCACTTTGACCGATTCTTTCAGCTCAAAGTCAACATCAGCTTTTGGCTGTTCAACGCCCATCTGCTTCAGAATCGCTTCCACTTCCTCTTCCAGCAGCGGTGTCGGTTTGGAACCGGCGCCGGCAGAACCGACAAATCCAGTTACCCCCGGCGTGTTCCGAACCACATACCAGGAGTCATCCGTCATCACCATTTCGACAATGACATACCCTGGAAAAACTTTCTTTGAAACCGTTTTTGATTTCCCGTTCTTCACTTCCGTCTCTTCTTCCACCGGGACGAGGACACGGAAGATCTTATCGGTCATTTCCATTGATTCCAGACGCTTTTCCAAGTTCGTCTTCACCTTATTTTCATAGCCTGAATACGTGTGAACCACATACCAATTTTTTTCCATGTTATCTAGGACGGTGTTGTCCTTCCCTCCTCTGTGCTATAAGAAAACCGCAAAGCGGCTTTTCAAAGTTACTCAACCAAGCTTACGCTTAGACATTATCCGAGCAGGACACGAACAAGTTCAGAAATCCCATAATCAACAATTGCGAAGAAAACCGAAATAAACGCTACCGTACCGATAACAACCAAAGTATAACGAGTCAGTTCCTTGCGCGTAGGCCAAGACACTCGTTTCATTTCCTGAACGACATCACGAAAAAACTTTCCAATACCTTTCACTCCGCCAGCCACGGCTTGACACCTCCAGCACCAATCAATATAGACAAACAAGCTCTTATCTATTCGAAATCAGCATTTGTTTTTTAGTTTTTGACAAAAAGCAGCTTCACACGCAACATGTCCAAGGTTTAAAACCGTTCAATGAGAAAGCAGCTCATTGAACGGTCCGATCATTTTCCGAAAGACCATTACCGGTTATATGCTTGCGAACCGGACATTCCCGCCCGATCACTTTGTTTCACGATGAAGGGTGTGTTCTTGACAGCTCTTGCAGAACTTTTTCACTTCGATACGGGCGGGGTTGGATTGCTTATTCTTTTCGGTTGAATAATTACGTGAATGACAAATCTCACAAGCCAGTACCACCTTACTCCGCATCATACACCTCCAACGATTCATCAAATACACACACTCTTTCACTCTATCACAGGGGAAGAAGGGTGTCAATTGTCCCAAAATCAGCAAACAGGAAAAAGCGGCATCTATCATCATCTTTAGACGCCGCTTTTGTTACGTTAAGGAAACCCCTTTAAGCTCTACATAACGCTCGAGTTTCCGCTTTACCCGCTGCAAGGCATTATCAATCGATTTGACGTGGCGATTCAAGTCCACCGAAATCTCCTGATACGACCGGCCATCGAGGTATAAGGTGAGTACTTGTCGCTCCAGATCGCTAAGAAGTTCACCCATTTTCAATTCAATATCTTCAAATTCTTCCTGATTGATCAACAGCTCTTCTGGATTGGTGACGCGTGTTCCGCAAATGACATCTAGCAGGGTCCGATCCGACTCTTCATCATACAATGGCTTGTCCAATGAGACATATGAGTTTAACGGAATATGCTTCTGTCGCGTCGCCGTCTTAATGGCCGTAATGATTTGCCGCGTAATACACAGTTCAGCAAATGCTTTAAAAGAAGACAGTTTATCCCCGTTAAAATCACGGACAGCTTTATACAGGCCGATCATTCCTTCTTGAACAATATCTTCATGGTCAGCCCCTATTAAAAAATAAGACCTAGCTTTGGCACGAACGAAATTCTTGTATTTGTTAATTAAAAATTCAAGCGCGGCGCTGTCCCCATTTCTTACAAACATGACCAAATCGTCGTCATTCACTTTGTCATAACTCGGCTTAAATACGGTTTCTTGAAGGTCTATGCTCACGACAATCCCTCCGACCTTTGCTGTTGTCTCCATTATACGAACATTATATAGCACAGTTTTCCAGCAGGTCAACCACACATCAGCGCTCTCGACGCCATCTTTCAAAAATTTCAGCCATTTCATCCGAAAGCGGAATTTTTGTCGAACGCTGCTTTTTTCGCGTTTTTTCGACTTCCTTGTCAATCCCTTTTTCAATGACTTCCATCTCAATCAGCAGCTCTCTCGCCGACTTCCGCAAAGCCCCGCTTCCAAATGTCAACGACTGCTCCATGAAGTCTGAGGTGGCGACATGAATTCGTGTATCAATTCTTTTCAAGTCATGGACGAGCTTTTCGATCCGTTCATCCGCCGTTTCATTTTTCCTTGTGTAGATCACATCAATACGGTGATGATATTCCTTTTTCCCGCTCCCTTGCACCATGTGTGCATCAAACACGACTTTCACCTGGTGGCCGGTGTAAGCCTGATATTCAGCCAGCATTTCCACAAGGCGGTCCCGCGCCGGACCGAGATCCTTATCCTTCAAAGCGCGCAGCTCCGGCCATGCCCCGATCATGTTGTAGCCGTCCACGAGCAGAATGTCTTTCATGCTAGGATCGACCCACTTGGTTGCGTCTCCGGTACACTTCATACATCAGCAGGCTTGCTGCCACAGAAGCATTTAAAGATGTTACATGACCGACCATTGGAATCCTGATCAAAAAATCACATTTTTCCTTGATCAGCCGGCTGATGCCTTTGCCCTCACTTCCAATCACAAGTCCAATCGGCATATCGAAAGCCGCCTGGCGATAATCTTCGGTTCCCTTGGCATCTGTGCCTGCAAACCATAACCCCCGCTTCTTTAACTCCTCCATCGTCCGCGCCAAATTCGTTACGCGCGCAACCGGCACATATTCAATTGCTCCTGTTGAAGCTTTGGCGACAACCTGCGTCAACCCCACAGCCCGCCGCTTCGGGATGATTACCCCATGAGCCCCGGCTGCATCCGCCGTCCGGAGAATCGACCCTAAATTGTGAGGGTCCTCGACTTCATCCAATAAGAGAAAAAACGGCTCTTCTCCTTTCTTCTCCGCCGCGGCAAACAAGTCATCAATTTCGGCGTATTCATAGGCGGCAACCGAGGCGACAACGCCCTGGTGATTGTCGCTGTCCACAAGCTGCTGCAGCTTTTTCTTTGGCGCATGCTGCACGAGGACGCCGCGCTCCTTAGCGAGCTGCAGCACCTTTGTCATCTGCCCCTTCTGCGAACCTTCCGCCAGCCAAATTTTATTAATCGCATGGCCCGACTTGAGTGCCTCAATCACGGGGTTTTTTCCAATGATAAATTCTTGCGTCATCGAGGTGCTCCTTTCTCATCTTCTGATTCTTGTTCAATGATCGCCACTGCTTTTTTCACCAGTTCATCAAGCCGGCTCTGTCTGTCACATACATATAAATAGCCGAGCAGCGCCTCAAACCCGGTGGAATAGCGATACGTGTTCAGGTCGGTATTCTTTGGAATCGAGCCTGACTTTGCATTGCGGCCCCGCTTAAAGACCGCTTCTTCCTCTTCCGAGAATTCCTCCTGCTCAAGCAGGCGGCGCACGACCACGGCCTGCGCCTTCGCCGAGACAAAGCGCGTCGCCTCCAGGTGAAGACGCTGCGGGCGCACGGTCCCTTTCGCGATTAAATAATAGCGGATATACATATCAAGAACCGCATCCCCCATATAGGCGAGAGCCAGGGCGTTCAGTTGCTTAAAATCGGTTGCTGTTTCAATTAATTTCATCATTACCCCCGCTTCCAGCGCACACCTTGAGCGGTATCTTCCAATACAATGCCCTGCTCCTTCAGCTGATCGCGGATTTGATCGGCCAAGGCGAAATTCCGTTGCTTTCGCGCCTCATTGCGTTGCTCGATCAAGGCTTCAATCTCGTCATCAAGCAATTCCGTATCGGTATGCAAGGTGAGTCCGAGCACATCGGCAAACTCCTGGAACTGATCAAGGAAGGCCGTCAGTACCTTGATTGATGTTTTATCCTCACGGAGATAGCGGTTGGCTTCTTTTGCTAAATCAAACAACACGGTAATTCCGTTTGCGCTGTTAAAATCATCGTCCATCTCCGTAATAAAGCGCTCCTTTAATGCCTCAATCCGTTCAAGCCAATCGCCTATTTCCCCGAAATCAGCCGACTCCTCGCGGCGGTGCTCCAGGCTGGTCACGGCAGTTTTCAACCGCTCAAGACCGCTCTTGGCCCCTTCGAGCAGCTCGTCACTGAAGTTGATCGGACTACGGTAATGAGCGGTCAGCATGAAAAAGCGGACAACCTCTGCAGAATGCTGTCGAATTATTTCATTAGCCAAGACAAAATTTCCGAGCGATTTCGACATTTTTTCGTTGTTAATATTAATAAAACCGTTATGCATCCAATAATGAGCCATCGGCTTTCCAGTCAACGCCTCCGATTGAGCAATTTCATTTTCGTGATGAGGAAAAGCGAGATCCTGACCGCCGGCATGAATGTCGATCGTATCTCCTAAATATTTTTTGACCATAGCGGAGCATTCAATATGCCAGCCCGGACGTCCGTCTCCCCACGGGCTCTCCCAGGAAATTTCGCCTTCCTTTGCCGCCTTCCAGAGGACAAAATCAAGCGGATCCTCTTTGCGCTCATCAACTTCAATTCGCGCTCCCGAGCGTAAATCCTCAATCGATTGCGAGGAAAGCTTGCCGTACCCGTCAAACTTTCTCGTCCGGAAGTATACGTCGCCCCCCGCTTCGTACGCGTAGCCTTTTTCAATTAATGTCGCGATAAACGTAATGATCTCCGGGATTGTCTCCGTGACGCGCGGATGGAGATCCGCTTTCCGGACGCCAAGCGCACAGGTGTCCTGATGATAGGCCTCGATAAAGCGGTTGGCAACCGCAAAAACATCTTCACCAAGCTCATGGGCGGCGCGAATAATTTTATCATCAACATCGGTGAAATTAGAGATAAAGGTTACCTCATAGCCGCGGTATTCCAAATAACGGCGCACCATATCGTAAACGATCGGCGGACGCGCATTGCCGATGTGGATGTAATTGTAGACGGTTGGTCCGCATACATACATTTTTACCTTTCCCTCTTCAAGCGGCACGAACGGTTCTTTTTTCTTTGTTAAACTATTATAAATATGGATGGCCATCCTGCTCATCTACTCCTTCTTACTGTAATTTCTATACATTATGCGAAAGGCTTTTCCTTTGATGAAGTGTTCAGCAATTCTCTTTCCGAGCGCAATGCTTTAATTTCTTCCTCAAGCTCTTTTAATTTATCAGCAATCGGGTCAGGAAGATTATGATGGTCAAGCGTCTGTTCAACCCGCTGTCCGTCTTGAATGACAATTTTGCCTGGAATGCCGACTACCGTGGAATTAGGAGGAACCTCTTTTAAGACGACCGAGCCGGCTCCGATACGAGCATTCTCTCCAATTGTAAACGATCCTAGTACTTTGGCGCCTGAAGCAATTAAGACATTATCCTTTACCGTAGGATGGCGCTTGCCTTTTTCTTTTCCCGTCCCGCCAAGAGTCACACCTTGATAGATCGTCACATTGTCGCCAATTTCACACGTCTCCCCGATGACAACTCCCATGCCGTGATCGATAAACAGCCGCTGGCCGATGACGGCTCCGGGATGAATCTCGATACCTGTAAAAAAACGGCTCACTTGCGAAATGACCCGGGCGATAAAATACATCCGGCACCGTTTCCACAACCAATGCGCAAGCCGGTGCGCCCATAAGGCATGCACACCGGAATAGGTGAAAATCACCTCCAGTCGATTTCTTGCCGCCGGGTCTTGATCAAGCACGACATCAATATCATTCATCAATGTGCGGAAAACCTTTTTCACGATCTCCTTCCCCCTTTTACAATAGCTACTCTCTACTAACAAGCCTCTCCCAGTCCGTCTGATCCTCAGCTGACCTCTCTCCTAAAAAAGCTGTATTACGAGAGAGCCCTCATAATCGAGTAGGAGGGGGCGACTAACCCCCGACCTCTCACACCACCGTACGTACGGATCCGTATACGGCGGTTTCAGTTAAGTCTGACGAAGGGTT
>NZ_JBEPKD010000030.1:0-43713 GCF_040544555.1 Halalkalibacter oceani | reverse complement strand
CGTCACTTAACTCATTCGACTTTTGGGGAGGTACTCCTTTTTTCGTGCCTTGAAAACCTTGCGAGACTAAGGGTTCAAATTATGAAATTGACTCATTTACTGATTTTTTTAATCCTCCCATCATAGTAGTAGATTAGTGGATGCTCGGCCACACTGGTTCATTTTCAATTAAGGACAACTTATTCGGTTTCCTTTCTCATTTCGACAACTTTTTTATCATTTATGTCGAACGCCGATCCCACCCTTTCAAGAAAAAATTCATAGCCTCGGTTTCAGTGAAAGCGTTGATTAGTAAAGGCTTCTGCCGCTCTCTTAAATGAAAATTTTTGGGATTGAGATTTTATCCTTTTCTTTTAAGCAATAATTTATTATAATTACAATGTGAGAATGATTATTGGTATCTAGTTAGTACTTTTCTTGCTGCTAGAAAGATAATCTTTCTATATTAATTCTTATTTGAAACAGGGAGGAGAATTTTTTATGGAAAACAACGGTAATATCGAGAAATGCCCTTTCCACGGCAGCGCTACAAGCAACAAGTCCCGCGGCACAACTAACAAAGATTGGTGGCCAAACGCGTTAAACTTAAATATCCTTCAACAGCATGATACAAAATCCAATCCGATGGATGACGATTTTGATTACACAGAAGAGTTCAAGAAACTGGACTACTTTGCCCTTAAGAAAGACCTTGAGGAGCTGATGACGAACAGCCAGGACTGGTGGCCTGCTGACTACGGACATTACGGTCCATTCTTTATTCGGATGTCCTGGCACGCTGCCGGTACGTACCGGATCGGCGACGGCCGTGGAGGCGGCGGAACCGGCGCGCAGCGCTTTGCGCCATTAAACAGCTGGCCTGACAACGGCAACCTTGATAAAGCACGCCGTCTTCTCTGGCCAATTAAGCAAAAGTACGGCAACAAAATCTCCTGGGCTGACTTACTCGTCCTTGCAGGGAATGTTGCAATTGAATCAATGGGCGGAAAAACAATCGGCTTCGGTGCTGGACGTCCAGACATCTGGCATCCGGAAGAAGACGTCAACTGGGGTTCTGAAACAGAATGGCTCGGTGACAACCGCTACTCCGGTGAACGTGAGCTGGAAAATCCGCTTGCCGCTGTGCAAATGGGTCTGATCTATGTAAATCCGGAAGGACCTAACGGAAAACCGGACCCAATCGCCAGTGCGAAGGATATTCGCGAAACATTCGCCCGGATGGGAATGAATGATGAAGAAACAGTTGCTTTAATCGCCGGTGGTCATACATTTGGTAAAGCACATGGCGCAGGAGATGCAGCACATGTTGGCGCCGAACCTGAAGCGGCATCGATTGAAGCGCAAGGCTTAGGCTGGTTAAGCACGCACGGCAGTGGTAAAGGCCGCGACACGATCACAAGTGGACTTGAAGGTTCTTGGACTGCCAACCCAACACAATGGGATAATGGCTACTTTGATCTGCTGTTCAAATATGAATGGTGGTTGACAAAGAGTCCAGCAGGTGCTTACCAATGGCATGCGGTAGACCCTGACGAACAAGATCTTGCACCAGATGCCGAGGATCCTTCCGTTAAAGTACCAACGGTGATGTTTACGACAGATATGGCTTTGCGCTATGATCCTGAATACGAAAAAATTTCACGCCGTTTCCACGCCAACCCGGACGAATTTGCTGATGCGTTTGCCCGTGCCTGGTTTAAACTTCTTCACCGTGACATGGGTCCTCGCGCTCGATATCTTGGACCGGAAGTTCCGGAAGAAGAGTTTATCTGGCAGGATCCGATTCCAACCGTTGATTATCAATTAACTGATGCGGAAATCGAAGAGCTTAAAGAAAAAATCCTGACTTCAGGCCTTAGCGTGAGCGAGCTTGTCACAACTGCCTGGGCTTCCGCAAGCACATTCCGCGGCTCTGATATGCGCGGCGGTGCCAATGGAGCACGCATTCGTCTCGCGCCACAAAAGGATTGGGAAGTGAACCAGCCGGAGCAGCTTGCCAAAGTACTTTCTGTTCTTGAGGATATTCAAAACGGACTTGATAAAAAAGTCAGCCTCGCTGATTTAATTGTACTAGGTGGTAGCGCCGCCGTCGAAAAAGCTGCTCAGGATGCCGGCTTTGATGTAACGGTTCCATTCACACCTGGACGTGGTGACGCGACAGAAGAACAAACAGATGCCGAGAGCTTCGACGTGCTTGAGCCTTACGCTGACGGATTCCGCAACTATTTGAAGAAGCAATACAGCGTAAGCCCGGAAGAGCTTCTCGTCGACAAGGCACAGCTTTTAACACTTACTGCACCGGAAATGACTGTTCTTATCGGTGGTATGCGTGTTCTTGGTACAAACTATGGTGGTACCCAGCACGGCGTCTTCACTGATCGTGTTGGCGCGCTCACAAATGATTTCTTTGTGAACCTGCTTGATATGGGTATCGAGTGGAAGCCGGTCGACCACAACCTGTATGAAGGACGCGACCGTCAAACAGGAGAAGTCGTGCGTACGGCAACGAGATTCGATCTTGTCTTCGGTTCTAATTCTGTCCTTCGTTCCCTTGCAGAGGTTTATGCACAGGACGACAACAAAGAGAAGTTTGTCCGTGACTTTATCGCTGCCTGGGTGAAAGTGATGAATGCCGACCGTTTTGACATTAAATCAACCTCTTCTGACGCGAAGAAAGTATTAAGCTAATTTCATTAGCAAGTCCAAAAACGAAACAACCAGCGCTCACCGATGTTCTATTGGTGCGTGCTGGTTGGTTTTTTGTGTAATAGAATATGCTTCGTTTCCTCATAATAGCTTTTTCTCAAAAGAGAATACGAGATAATAGAATGTTATACGCCACAGCGAATCCGTTCACCAACAATCCCTGAAGAATACGAGCTCCTCTCTTTCAAACTTCCCCTTAACGTAAAAAATCAGGCCGGAGATCCTCCATATAACGTCATCTACTCAAACACCGTCACAATTACCCCATCACTGTTGTCACCCGACAGCTCATACTCGTGATTGTCCGGCACCGGAATGGTCATCCCTTCTGAATAAGGATAATAGGCAACCGTGTAGCTTTCACCGTTAACCGTAATGGAAATCTTCTCTTCTTCTTTTAAATAAGCCAAATACTCCTCTAACACAAAGTTCTTTTCCTTCATAACCGCGCTATGGGGTAAGCCGACATAGCGGATATGCCACGGCTCATATTCAATGCCGGTAATCTCGGTTTTATCTTTTGGATAGCGTAAAATAAAGCCGTATTTCCAAGCATTTTCCTCTATCCATATTCCTTCATCGGCCTCATACATCGTCGTCTCAGTCGAACCTACGTCAAGCGCCACTCCGACATTATGCTCGCTATAGCCTGCCGGCAGCGCATAGTCGGCTCCCCTCGTTTGATAAAGCTCGCCTTGCTCCTCAAAATCACGAAAGCCGCTGTTAATGACAAAATGCTGCACCCCGTCCTGCTCCGCGGCAGCGACCATCTCAGAAAATGCGAGTGCGACCTCTGTTGATAAATAGATTCCGCTGTTTAACAGAGTATATCCTTTTGTCAATTCACGCGCCTCATATAAATTGACGATATCAGACCTTACCCCTTCCTGTTGAACAGGGTATTCCCCGTTTACCAGAATCAGATTTCCCTGATAGAGTTGTTCTTTTCTAATCTCTTTTTGCTCCACCCTTTCGGAAGCCCCTTGCTCGTATTGCTGAATCTCCACTTCATGCTGGTGAAAAAACGGCACCCGCTCAACGATGACAAAAACGAGACAGCCAGTTAATAGTAATAAAAATCCCCACTTTTTCATTTTCGGTTCCCCCTACATCACGACTGACTATAGCGTAGAAAAAACCAATTAAATAAAAAGCAGGGAAAAGCTTAAATTTTTCTTAAATCCGTTCGTCCGTCCCCTCCTGTGGCAGACGCACTTCAAACATTGTCCGGATGACGCTGCTTTCGGCGGTAATCGTTCCACTGTGCTGCTCGACGATATTTTTCGCGATGAACAGGCCAAGTCCTGTGCTGTCCGCCTGATGCGTGCGCGCTTTGTCACCGGTATAGAACATCTCAAACAGATGCGGAAGCTCTTCCTCGGCGATATGGCTGCCATAATTGATCACTTGAATGACGATTTCCCCCGACTCGGAAAAACCATTTATATCAATATACTGACCATCAGAGCCGTAGCGATTGGCGTTGACGAGCAGGTTTTCAAATACGCGCGCCAGCAGGTCTCCATCGCCGAAAACCGCTAATTGTGGAGCGATATTCATTCGGGCGCTCACTTTATTTTTCTCGAAAACAGGATACATTTCCTCTATTAATTGATGAAGCAGCTCACTGAGATCGATCGTTCTTTTTTCAAGCGGCAGCATCCCGTAATTCATTCTCGTTACTTCAAACAATTCTTCAATCAGCCTCTCCAAACGCTGGGATTTCGTAAAGGCAATCGTTAAAAAGTGTCTGACCTGCTCCTCCGTTAAATTCTTCTCCTTCAAAATTAAATCAATATAGCCCAGCACGGAAGTAAGCGGCGTCCGCAGATCATGAGCGAGATTGACAACGAGCTGATCCTTGCTGCTTTCAGAAAACTCCCCCCTCTCAATCGCCTGCTGTAATTGCTCGCTTGCCAGATTAATGTCGCGGGCAATCTCGCCGAACTCATCCTTGGAACGGACTTGAACGCGATGAGTAAAGTCGCCACGGGCAAGAAAATGAATGCCGTTGGAAATCTCCTTGAAATAGGCAGAATACGGCTTGCTCAGGATAAAGAAAAAGAGAATCGAAAGCGGGATAAAAATGAGCAAAAAGAAGTTTATATCACCAACCGACCTAATAAAGGAACGAAGCCGGGTCAACTGATCTTCGTAATCGACAACCGTATAATAATAAAATTGCAAACCTTTATAAATGATATATGTCGCAAGGCCCGCAAGCAGCATGCTTATCCCAAACAAGAGCACCATCTTTGAACGAAAACTGCGCATCATCTTACCCATTGAACGTATATCCAACTCCCCAGACCGTCTTAATCCATTTACTTTTCCTCGCATCTTCCTTCAGCTTTTTCCGCAGCGTCCGAATATGAACCATCACTGTATTATCACGTTCAAAGTACGCCTCGCCCCATACGTGCTGAAAAATATTTTCCACACTGTACACTTTCTTCGGATGACTCGCCAGTAAATACAAAATATCAAATTCCTTCGGCGTTAGCTCAATCCGTTCATCATAAAGCAGAACGGAACGTTGTTCGGGAGAAATGACCAAGCCTCCATATTCCAGACTCGCTTGCTGATCAGGCTTTAGCTGATTTAATTTCATAAAACGCCGCAGCTGGGCATTAACCCGCGCTACCAGTTCAATCGGAGCAAACGGCTTTGTCATATAATCATCGGCACCGATCACCAGCCCGTGTACCTTATTAAAATCCGAGGTCTTCGCACTCAAGAAAATAATCGGCATATTATGCCGCTCACGAACGAGTTGGGTGACTTCATATCCGTCCAACTTCGGCATCATAATATCGAGAATCAGCAAATCGACCGGCTGCGCTTCAATCGCATCAACAGCCTCCTGCCCATCCGCCGCTTTAATGACCCTGTATCCTTCCTTCTCTAAATGGATCGCAACGAGTTCACCAATCTCTTCATCATCATCCGCGACTAAAACCGTTATCGGCTTCATCGATATCCCTCCCGAATCCTGATTCCACTTATTGTAGCTTATTTTCTATGATTTTCATAAAGAGTGCAATGTGCCGACAATAGTTCGAAACCTTCCGTGGTAACACCGCCTTATCTCTTACCCTTTCGCAAATCGCTCAAGTCTGAGAAAAGCAATATCGCGCTTCGTCTTGCCCTCGTTCGCCAGCTCACACAAAATGTCGCCAATGACGCTGGCGAATTTGAAGCCGTGACCGGAAAAGCCGGCGGCCATGATGACGCGCTCCGTTCCCGGCGCCGTATCAATGATGAAATGATGATCCGGCGTATTGGAAAACATGCATATCCCCATTTTCAGCAGCTTCCCTTCGGCCTTCGGCATGAAGTTTGCCAAAAAGCTTCGCAAGTCCCGTTCATCCTTCTCACCATGAAACGCCCGATCAATCGTATCCGGATCGGTTTCATCTCCCAAATCCATCCGCCCAACCTTCACTCCGCTGCCATCCACATCCGGAAATCCGTAATACGATTCACCATCCGGCAGATCGACAACAAAGCATGGGAAGTGATCGCGGTAGATGGTCCCCTCTGTCTGAAACCAGCCTACCGCTTTCCGCACGACTTCAATCGGCAGCTTCAGCTCCGGCAAAAGCTTCGCGCTCCACGCCCCCGCCGCGACGATCGCTTTACGTCCTCTGAACAGCCGGCCACCTGCCTTGACATGAACGGCATCATCCTGCTCGTCCACCACTTCCACCCGCGTGTTTTCGAGAATCGTCGCGCCATGCCGCAACGCAGCTTCCTTATAAGCCAGGACGCAAGCTTCACTTAACAAAAAGCCAGATACCGGGTCAAAGCACCCTTTGAAATCGCCCGGCAGATGAAAGCCCGGCCAACGCCGTTCAATCTCCTCAGCAGTCAACACTTCATGCTCCAGCCGATGCTGACGCGAGCTTTCAATCGTTTCCCGCACAAAGCCGGAATTCCGGTACCCAATCGACAAGGCGCCGACTTGCTGAAACAGCGTCCGCCCTGTCTCCTTTTCAAGCTCTTTCCACAGCGCCAGCGCTTCTTTTAAAAGCGGCACATATTGCCCTCCGTCTCCATAGCCCATTCTGAAAATACGCGTTTCCCCGTGGTGACTGCCGATGTTGTTCGGAATCGTCGATTGCTCAAGCACCAGAACCCTTTTTCCGCTCTTTGCCACATAATAGGCAGCCGCGATTCCCATTGATCCTCCGCCAATGACGATGACATCATAGCTTGCTTCCATGCCGCTCCCCCATTTCTCGTATTCTGCCCTTTCATAATACTACGAAAGAAAGCTTAATTCTGCATAAGAAAAGAAGCGATTTGCATGTCTGATCCAAAGAAGCTGCTGAAAAAGTGAAAATCGTACTTTTTCAGCAGCTTCAATCGAAAGTCAGCTTCCTTTTCTCAGCCTGTCTTTCAGCGTCGAAGAAGAGGATACCTCCAATGGAGACAAAGCACGGGACAGACCGAGCGGCCGGGCGATATTGGCATAAATTGATTCATAGCTGCCCGCCTTGATAGCATACGTTTCATGAAAAACGCCGACCGCCTTTGTTTTTGCCGCCTTTTGATAAAAGTGAGTCCACGCTTTCATATGTGTCTTTCCATGAGCATAAGCATGAAGGCTCTCGATGTCCTCCCAATACTGGGTAAAGACAATCGTTCGGCCGCCCCAGGCTGCATTATGGGAAAGAAAGCCATTATCCTTTTCTCTGTACAGCTCTTTCATCATCGGCGGCATCGCGGTAAATACCGGCCACCACGCCTTGATATTCCACCATTGCTGAATCCTCATGCCAATGATAAACAGAACAATATCGCGATCATTTGGAGCCGTATAACGTTTATTCACTTTATCCTCTCCTTTGTTTTTTTACACCAGCTTAATTCGGCCTTTGCAATCTCCTTGCCATAATCAAGCGTATACAGCCAAAACTCCGCGTCCGGGTGGGCGCGGATGTCCTTTTCAATTTGCTCATACACAGACAGCTTCAGCCGCAGCAGACGCTCCTGCTCTTCCACATGCTGAATCGCCAGTTCACGGCTCATTTCCTTACCAAAGAACAATTTTACGAGCAGCTCGTTTTTGTGCAGTCCCGCATCCTGCACCGGCACAGCGAGCCATTCCTGAAGCTTCTTTTTTCCGCTTTCGGTAATCGTGTATTCCTTGCGCTCCGGCTCCCCTTCCTTATTTATCGCCACTTGGACGGCGTAGCCTTCTTCAACGAGTGCCTTCAAAGCCGGATAAATCTGACCGTAGCTCATTTTCCAAAAATGACTGAAGCTGACATCAATCAGCTTTTTTATCTCATAGCCGGTTCGGCAGCCCGTCGTCAAAATCCCCAAAATAATCCACTTCGCCTCTATCTTCATTTGAACCCCCATATCCTAAAGATATATCTTAAAGATATATAATTGCACGTAAATTGTCAACTTCTCACTCGAAAAAAGTTTTACATACATACTGTATGTATGTTAAGATGAACTCAACTTAGAGAAGGAGTGAGCCAAATGAAATGGAGCAGTTTTTATCCTGTAATTATGACCGACCGCCTTACCGAAACGAGTCAGTTTTATCAGTGTTTTTTTGGCTTTTCTGTTGTTTTTGAAGCCGATTGGTATGTAAGCTTGAAAAAAGAAGATACAGGCGATGAATTGGCCATTTTGGATCAAACGCACGAGACGATCCCTCAGGCTTTCGGCAAGCCAATACAAGGAATGATTCTGAATGTCGAAGTCGATGACGTTGATCAGCTTTACCGGACGTTCATTAACGAACAGCATTTGCCGTTGCATCTGGACATTCGCGATGAACCATTTGGTCAACGCCATTTTATCACCAGTGATCCGAATGGAATTCTTATCGATGTCATCACCATCATTCCCCCTGACCAATCATTTCAAGCACAATATGAAGAGCAAGTGTGGAAGGATGAATAAATGTGGCCGCGTACACTCCTTTAAAATTCTATTTTGATCAGCGGCTCGCTGAACGGTTATCACGTTTAATCGAGCGCCATGATTCACACTTCAACTCAAAATCATTCATCGCCTATGTCGCGAAAAATGTTGAAGACAAAGAGCTGAAAGCGCGGGTCGACGTCATCGCAACCGCGTTACAGAACCACCTGCCCGCCGACTATGAACGCGCCCTGTCGATCCTGCTCCAAATTTTAGGACCGGAAAACGAAACAGAAGAGGGCATGTTTACAAATGGCTATTTTTTAATGCCGGTTGCGTATTTTGTAGAAAAATACGGTCATCACCATTTTCATGCTTCCATGCTTGCTCTAATGGAGATCACCAAGCGTCATACGTCCGAATATGCGATCCGTCCATATCTTGAATTGGACACTGACCGTGCAATCGCGTATCTTCAAAGTTGGATCACCGATTCGAACCCACATGTTAGACGGCTCGTTAGTGAAGGGACACGCCCCCGACTGCCGTGGGCCAAAAGAATAGAGCCGCTTCAAAACGATCCGGGCTATAACCTGCACTTACTAGAACAACTGCTTGATGATCCTTCCGCCTATGTGCAAAAGTCTGTCGCCAATCATATCAATGATTTAACGAAAGATCATCCGCAATTGGTAATCAACTGGCTCGAAACATGTCTGGCTGATCTCCGGCAGGTCAATGAGCGGATCATCAAGCATGGATTAAGAACTTTGATCAAGCAGGAAGAAAACAAAGCCGTCCAGCTCCTTGCGCGAGTGAACGGCTTTGTTAAACAGCGAAAAGAGGAAAAATCACGATGAGAAAAACAAAAGAAGAAACCGATATGACAATCCAACGAATGACGGCCATCGCCAGAAAGCTTTTTGCTGAAAAAGGCTACACGAATATCGCCCTCGAGGAAATTGTCCAGGAAGCCGGATTGACACGCGGGGCGCTTTATCATCATTTCAATAACAAAAAGGGGCTTTTTCTCGCTGTATTTGAAGAGGTTCAGCGCGATATCGCTCGACAGATTGAAACAGAAGCGATGAAAAGCACAGACTTATGGGAACAACTGCTCCTCGGCTGCCACGCCTTTGTCGTCTCAGCTTCAGAAGCTCATAATCACCGCATATTATTAGTGGACGGTCCGGCGATTTTAGGCTGGGACACGTTCCGCAAAATGGACCAGCAACACTCGATGAAGTCATTAATGGAGCATCTGGAGCTCTTGCAGAAACAAGGAATGATCAAGCCAATCGCCATCGAGGCGATGACACATTGCCTGTCAGGGGCGATGAATGAAGCGGCTCTCTGGGTCGCTGAACATCCCGACCACCAGCAAGCCGTTGATCAAGTGATGGACTCTCTCCGTGCACTGCTTCACGGGTTTAGGATGTAAGAAAAACGCGTAGCGTCCTTTTAAAAAAGAGATGTCTCAAAAGGTTGAAAAGACCCTCCGAGACATCTCCACTAACCACCCCCGGCATCACTCTCTCGAAAACAACTCACGCAGCTTCGTCCAGAATGACTTCTCTTCTTCTCGTTCAACCGGTGCTTCCTCCGGTTCTTCTTTTTCAACTCCTGCGGTTTTTATCACGAACTGCACCGTGTCGACATTGTGATTTTTTTCGGAGACAAAGGATACCGGGTCAAAGTCCGATTTGTCGTAATCGGAAATCATCGCATCAATTTCTTCCTGCATCTGTTCAGGCAGACTGCTCGTCGCCTCATGGAGCTTGCCTGTACCGTTGTGAAGAGCGTCGGCCCCGGCTGCTAACTCACCGCTCCCTTCTGTAGCTTCGCCTATTCCATGATGCAGCTCACTGTAAGCGGCAGATAATTGCCCAGCCCCGCCTGTATAGCGCACAAGCCCTTGGTGAAACTCGCTGTAATTAGCGGCTAACGCTGACAGTCCTTCTTGTAGCTGGGAGAACGAGCCGAGTCCATCGACCTGTGCGAGCGAGGAGGTAAGTCCGTCTGCAAGCGCCGTTAAGCTGTTTGCCATTTCCTTTGTTCCAGCGCTCACCTCCTTCAGGATTGAATCAACCGCGTCGAAGCCTTGTTTCGCGGCTGAATAGGTCACCTTCGCTTTTTGTGCGGCGGAGTATGCGTCAACGAGCTGGTCAACGACATCACGATCTGCGCCGCTCGCATATAATTGCTCAATTTGCTCCTGACTGACTGGCTGATCGGCAATGCCGTTCATCGCCTCATTAACTTGTTTGTAGGCAGCCGCATACTGAGTGCGTAGCTGCGCCAAGCCCTGTGAGGTTTCATGAAGCGCATCCGCCAGCTGGACAAGACCGTCCGGCAGTTGCTGCAAGTCTCCGACATTCATCTCCTCTGTCAGCTGAAGAGACTGGCTGACCTCGTTTAACGCCTGTTCAATGGTCGAGGACGCCTTTACCAGTTCCGCCGAGGAACCAGCCATTTCATCGAGCCCCTTTTTGTATTCAGCCGAGCCGTTTTCAAGGCTGCGCAAGCCGTCATTCAGCTGTGACATTCCCTTTTTCAGCTCGCCTACTCCGTCATCAATTTCCTTGACTCCATCTGTCAGTGAGTTGAATTCTCCTGCGATTTCGTCAGCCCCGGGAGCCTCGATCGCCATCGCCGGCGGCACAGCTGTGATGTCGATTCCACTAAACTCAAAGTCGGTGACATCGGCCGACAAACGGAGCTCTTTCTCTTCCCCCGGCATGACGGTGAATGTTACTTGCTTGTCTTTTCCGGCATTTGCGATCATCCCGTCGCTTGTCTCAAGCGTTTCATACGTATCTTCTTCAAACGTAAGGGCGATTTGCAGCAAATAGTTTTCAAAAAAGGACGGATCGACGTCTTCATTACGGGACGTATCAATCGTGATCTGCAGCCGGCCGTCTGCTCCGGCAAGCTCATCAGCCGCCATTTCCTCTCCATCCAACTCGTAGAAAATCGAAAAATTCCACGGCAGCTCCAGACGATCTCCAAGGTTTCCTTGATAGTACGCAGTTCCCTCCGCGGCCTCAAACCGCACTTCGTCACCACTCTGTTTCATTTCAGCCTCATTCGTCAAGTTTTTCAGACTGCTGTAAGGACCATAGTCGGTGATCATCCCCGCTTCGCTGACATGTAATGTGTTGACAACAAATATTTCATCTAATTGACCGTCACCATGTAAATTGGCATAAATCACTTCTTCTTTGGCGCTTAGCTCCCCTGCCTGACCCGTCTCTCCTGCTTCGTCCACCGCAGGAGCCGCATGGACAAGAAATGAAGGAACAATCAGCATGACAGCTAAGACGACAAACGGCAATCGTTTCATTTTCATCATCATTTCCCCTTATAAAAGTTTGCTTGTAATGTTGTTTTCCGAATCACTTTATCAAGCGCATACAGCATCGCCGGCAGGAAGAAGAGAACGAGCACAAACGCTAAAAGCGCCCCCCGGCCGAGCAACAATCCAATCGAGGATACGACCGGATTCGTTGACGTAATCCATAAAATAAAGCCGATGCTCGATAAAATGGAAGCCGAAACCGAAATCGAGAATGTCTTTTCGTCCAATGTATCGATGATCGCTTTCAGTGCCGGCATTTCTCTTCGCTTCTCTTTATACGTCTCAGTAAATAAAATCGCATAATCGACCGTCGCCGCCAGCTGTACCGTACTAATAATCAAATAGCCGATAAAATCAAACGACGTATTCGTAAAATACGGAATCGATAAGTTGATCCAGACAGCAGCCTGAATCGTGATGAGCAGGATGACCGGAAGCGAAATCGACTTGAACGTTAGAAGAAGGACGATCGCAATCGTTGCGACAGTCATCGTATTGACAAATGTATTGTCCTTTTGCACGGTGTTTTTAATATCATACAGTGCCACGCTTTCACCGAGGCTCAGCGTCTTGTCGCCGTAATAAGAGGCGGCTTTTTCCTGCACCGTTTCTACAATAGAAAACGGGATATCTCCTTCTTTTTCCCGCTCGGTATTAATGATGAGGCGGCTGTAATGCGCCGATAAAAACTCACTCGTGACCTCTTCCTCCAAATACTCCGGCGGAATGGCGCTGCCTACCGTATTGACATACGAAATGACATTCGTCACATGCCCGATGTCCTCCAATTCATGAATGAGCTTCTCTTCTTTGACAACATCATCTTTTGGCACGAGCAGCACAATCGGCGTCGATTCGCCAAACGCTTCCTTAATCGCGATCAAGTCGGCCCCGGTACGTGTTGACTCCGGCTGCTCTCCAAGCCCGTATGTGAACGCCGTGTTGCTTTGCGCAAGAAAGCTCGGAATCAAAATCGCCAGTACAAGGAGCAAGGACGGGTACTTCATTTTCATCACACGCCGGCCGATTCCCGCAAAACTTGGAACAAAACGTTTGTGCTGTGTTTTGTCCATCCATTTGTAAAACACCAAGGTTAAAGCGGGAAAGAACACCATCACACTAATAAAGCTCAGCAAAATCCCCTTTACCAAGCTTAAACCTAGATCGGCGCCAAGCTCAAAGCTCATCAGCATTAAAGCCATGAAACCAAAGAAGGTCGTCGCCGCGCTCGCTGCAATCGGGGCGAACGACTGCTTCATCGCAAGCTGCATCGCCTCTTCCGGGTTAGTCGTTTTTTTCCGATATTCCTGAAAACTGTGCAACAGAAAAATCGCATAATCAAGTGACACGGCGAGCTGCAATATCGGCGCCACCGATTGCGTGACAAAGGACACCTCTCCGATAAAAATGTTCGTGCCCAAATTGATCAGAACAGAAACCCCGATTGCCACGAGAAAAAAGAGCGGCTCCACCCATGAAGTCGTTGATAATACGAGAATCAGGATAATAATCGGCACAAGCAGGGCGGCGGCATACACCGTTTCCGTCCCGGCCATTTTCTGAGCAGTAGCAGTATTGACCGCTTCCCCGGCCATCGCCCCTTCCTCGCCAATTAACTGATAGATTTCATCCGTAATTCGTACTTCCTCACCCGGCCGAATACTTAGCTGAAACAGCGCTATTTCGTCCTTATAGTACGTCTCAACCGTACTGGCATCAGCCACTTCAATCGGCATCTTTATATCTACCGCATCATCAAGCCACATCACATCAGAGACGCCGTCAATCGCGGCAAGTCTTTCTTTAAACTGCAACGCCTCCTGTATACTGACATTCTCCACCATGACCCTCGTATCAGGGACCGAAGAAGTAAATTCATCTTCCATCACGTCAACCGCCCGTGTCGATTGCGCTTCATCTGGCAAATAATCCGCCATATTATAATTTACAGACACAAAAAATTGCGCTGCTATTGAGATCACCGCAAGAAGAATGAAAGTGATGACAATCATTTTTTTATGTGTTGTAATTCTCGCTGCTAACTTGATGATCATCCACCCTTTCTTGTTTTATAGCCTCTGACATATTATCATTATATAAACACGGTGTTGCCGAAACAACAAACAGTTTAGTAACATCCGTTTGTTGCCCGACAGATTTAGAATGTATGTTGGATATTTTTTTACAAAAGGGTGAACGATGATGAATGCCAAGCTTGACCGACGAAAAAAATATACCCGGATGATGCTGAAGGAAAGTGTAATGACCCTGTTAAAAGAGAAGCAAATTTCTTCGATTACCGTAAAAGAACTATGCGAACTTGCCGATATTAACCGCTCTACGTTCTACTCCCACTATGCAGACCCGTTCGACCTGCTGACAAAGATAGAAGAAGAAATCCTGACCGATATGCGGCAAACGCTCGGCAGCTACAATTTTAGTGAGGAAGAAGAAGCACTGCAGATGACGGAAAAGCTGCTGGAGTATGTGGCGGACAACCGTGATGTCTGTCAAATCCTATTAAGTGAACACGGCGATCCTCAATTTCAGCAGAAAGTGATGAAAATTACCGAGGAATTCATCATGAAGCATTGGAGGAGCATTCACAAAGCCGATTAAAAAATCTCAGAATATATGAGCCTCTATGTGATCAGCGGCAGTTTACATGTTTTGAAAGAATGGCTCGATAACGGGATGGACAAATCACCACAGGAAATGGCGGAACTGATTAATCATTTCACAAATTACGGACTTTCTTCACCGCTGTAAGAGCATAAAACGACCTTCAATGTTTTATTCAGCTTAGCAGTAGTAAGCGTTCCCACTTTAAAAAGTGCTATACTAACAGAAAAGCTGTCTGATGAAAGGAGAGAAGTCATGGAAAGCTATGTTGTCTATCTGCGGGGCATTAATGTCGGCGGGAAAAATAAAATCAAAATGGCGGACCTTCGCACATGTTTACATGAAAACGGCTGCCAAAACGTCCAGACCTATATTCAAAGCGGCAATATCGTGTTGCAGTCCGACCTGTCCGCTCAAGAGTTGGCCAGACAAATTGAAATGTTGCTCGCAAATCAATTTGAATTGGACAGCACCTTAATCAAAGTGTTAGCGCTGGACTTTGAGACCTATCGTGTGATTATCGAGGAGGCTCCACATGGGTATGGAGAGGAGTCGCAAGCAAACGACTATCGTTATGATGTTCTATTTTTGCTTGATGTGACGTCCGATCAGGTCATGAAAGAAGTAATGGTACGACCGGGAATCGATATGGCGTGGCAAGGTTCACATGCCATTTATTACCGGCGGCCGGGACCTGACAATCCAGATTATACGAAAAGCTACCTTAGTAGGCTAGTAAAAAAAGACATTTATCAATCTATTACCGCCCGCAATTGGAAAACGACCACGAAAATGTGGGACGCACTTAAAGAATTACAAGGAAGGTAAGTCTCCACCTTACACACCTCGCAAGGAGCCTGGGCCTTGTTCTCACCTTCTTGAAGCTGTCCCCTACTTCTACTGTTTTTCCGGCAGCTTTTCTTGAATGACGAGCAACAAGGTGGCAATAGGTCCAAGCAGCAACGAAATAAAAAACCAATTGAGTCCGGACCTGTTTTTTCCTTGCGCTAATCCTGCATTAATAAGGGCGAGCGTTCCCCAGCCCACATAAAACTGATTTTCCATCGTTTCTGAGCACCTTTCTTCGTTAACTGCAATGCTAAAAGTCAAAGACATCCGTTCTTACTAGAATAGTAAAACTGTACCATAATGATGATAGCCCTACAATATTGTAGAATAGTCAATGAAAAAACGGCTTCCTCTACTGCCGCAAAATCAGAGAAACAAACGCACGAAGCTGAAGATACGCTCCAGCTTCCTGCTCTTCCATGTATTATGCCAATCCCCTATGCTTGTTCTCTTCCGCATTTCCTTTTACTCGGGTTCTTGTCATTCGATCATCTTTAAGAAAGGTTTCGGCCTGAATGACACTCGGCCGTTCCATTGCAACTCCCTGAATGATCCGGTAGCTGTTCCAGCCAGCTTTCAACGGGGAAAATACTTTGTTTGCAGTTAAATAAGCGCCCAGCGCGCACGCGGCGACACCGGTTGCCGGGTCTTCATTGTATCCGGCCCGTTTTGGAAATTGACGTGCCTGGACAGACCACCCGCTTTCCGGCTCAAGCGCAAAAGGATAAAACCCTGTCGTGTTGAACTCATCACACAACTTCCATAAGTAGTCAAAATCAGGCTGAAGATTATGGAGGACATCGGTGCTGGTTACAGGCACAATCAGCTTGTAGCAAGACGTGGAAACGGATTGAATCGGAAAATCAGCGAGGGCATCCGTACTAATATTTAATGCCTTCGCTACCTCATCCTTTGTCGGGTTTACATTCATAAATTGAGGTGAGAATTGCTCCACACAAACATCTACATTTGATCCGTTTATCTCCCATTCCACTTTAATTGGTCCTAATTTCGTCTCGATTACCGTTGGCGAATGCTTGATCATTCCCCGGCTGACGAGAACGGTGATGCTGCCGATCGTCGCATGGATGCACATTTCCATCTCATGCAACGGAACAAAAAAGCGCAGCTTATGATCGCAGTCAGATCGTGTAGCTTTTACAAAAGCCAACTCATGACCAAATTGCTTGGTCATTTTCTGCATCATCGCTGTCGTTAAAACCGTCTGCGCGTAACACAACCGGGCATGGATTTCCCCCGCCCTTTTCCACGGAAAACACGGTTGTCTTTACGACCTGATAACTCAATTCTCTCCCCTCCTAATAAGCGGCTAGTTTTATTTTTATTATTATACATCCCGCTTACCGTGCCAACTCTTTGGCACAAACCGAAGCTACCATAGCTCTAAAACATATTCCAAAGCTAAAACACCTTCCGCTGGTAAATGACTGTCGTCACGCTCCAGGAGACAGCATAGACGACGATGATGACAGCCGTCGCACCCATATACAAAACCGGCATGGATAAGCTGGCAATGAAATTGGAAATGATCGTCAAACGTTCAGCGAAAAACATAAAAACACTCGGTCCTACCGCTGACAAAACGAGAAAGCTGATCAGGACAACCGTTGAAATATAGCCCGGTTTAAAAATATAGAACATTGGAAAGGTAAATGATGCAAACACTAGAAACAGGCCACCCCCAATCGCCATATCAGTCAGCGTAAACGGTTTGTTGAAGACAAATAACGCCACGCTTGCCACCGCCATGCCCACCCCCATATAAGCGATGGCGCCAAGATAGCGAGAGGCGATAATTTCCTTGCGGGTGTAAGGCAAGGAATTCAATAAAATATTCGTCTCCGCTCTTTCATCGTATGTGTACGTATTAAAGGGGATCAGAATGCTGGCAATCAGAAACGTAAACGCCGGATGCTTATCCATCATGATAAAGAACACAACCATAAGAAGATAGATAAGCAACAGCTTTTTCTGCAGGATAAGATCACGTCTGATTAAATTAAACATGCTGTTTCTCCCCTTTCAAGTAGTACATAATATCTTCCAAAGAGGCGCGTTCAATCACCACTGTGTTTCCGAATGTTTCTTTCACCGCCCCGATATTATCTGTTAACGCCTCAAACCCCGTCGACGCGCGATGAATACGGACAAAGGCTTTTTCTGTGTCCCGATCCAGCAGCTCGACGCCCCCTTTGACGAGCGCATAATTTTCTGCTACGTCGTGAATCGACTGATTGAACACGATTTCGCCATTCTGGATGAAAGCGATGTAATCGGCGATCCGGTCCAGATCCGTCGTAATATGCGTCGAGAAGAAAATCGTTCTGCGGCCATCAAGCATTAATTCCTGCAACAGGTCCAGCAGCTCCCGTCGAAAAATCGGATCTAACCCGGCTGTCGGTTCATCCATAATAATCAGCTCGGCATGATGGGAAAGAGCGATCGCCAAGGATGCTTTCATCTGCATTCCCTTGGAGAACGTTTTTATCGCTTTGTTCAGCGGTAGTTCAAATCGTTCGACATAGCGATGAAATAACGCATCATCCCAGCTTTTATATGCCGGCCCGACGATCCGCTTAATATCCTTTACGTTCAATCCTTCATAAAAGACATTGCCATCGTAGACGAAGCCGATGCGCTCCTTGATCGCCTTCTCATGCGTCCTGTAATCCAAACCGAACAGCTTCACCTCACCGTCATCCGGCTTTAACAGATTCATCATCATCTTAATCGTCGTTGACTTCCCGGCCCCATTCGCGCCGATAAACCCGGTCACAAAGCCCTGCTTTACTGCTAAATTCATATTGTGAACGGAAAACCCATTGAATGTTTTGCTTACATTTTTCATTTCAACTACATGCTCCATTCTCTTCACTCCTCATACAAAATCTTCAGCAATTGCTGCAGTTCATCAAGGGTCAGCCCGATCTCCCTGCTGTTCGTGATCACCGCAGTCAGCTGTTCCTCGATGACCTTCAGCTTCTTCTCTCTAATAACCTCTAAATTTTGCTCGGCGACAAACGAACCTTTTCCAACAATGGAATAGATAAACCCTGCCTTCTCCAATTCCTCATAGGCACGCTTTGTCGTAATCACACTAATTTGCAAATCCTTTGCGAGCTGGCGTATAGAAGGTAACGCCGCTCCCTCCTGAAGCTCACCCGCTAAAATAAGCGATTTAATTTGGTTCGTAATTTGTTCATAAATCGGCTCCTTTGAACTGTTGGAAATAATAATTTGCATGTCGATCCCTCTTCTTTATTTTTTGGATGTCCAGCACTTTTGAATATCTGTACATATTGTATATATAATTTATATACATTATATACACGCTCAGAGTATCGCGCAACAACTTTCTTAAAACGAAGACAGGATAAACGCAAAAAAGGGCCGGGAAAAAGGTTGTGTCTTTACCTTTTTTCCAGCCCTAAGCCAATGAGCGGCACCGCCAAATAGGTCAAGGGTAGCTTTGTCTTAAGCTCCTCTATACTAAGTCCGGCTTCTCTTCATTTTATGATAAAGAGACATAATGCCCCAAATAACGCTTGGCAGAGCGACCGCTCCAATGACCATATACGCAAGAAGGTGAATCGCGCTCCTTGAACCATCCACAAATGCCACGACCATTACCGCAATAGCGAAAAGAACAAATGGGATCATCCTCACTCCTTTCGCCAGGCCTTTCTTTCCTTCGACCTTCCATTTATTACTGTAAGTGGCGATTGCCGTCCAAGCAGCCGGGATGGCAATGATTGTGAGAATAACAGCTACTACTTGAAGAACGGATTTTAAGCTGCCAGCGCTTATCATCGTTCCGAGCCAGACGAGTACAGTGACGACGATTAACGGAATTACCAGAGCTTTTGTGAGACCATTCAGATTTTCATATTTTTCAACCGTCGTGTCCCGATCGCTGTAAATCGGCTTTGTACCCGGGGCCGCTCTAAACAAATGAATATTCCCTTCCGAAGCAACATGCGTCCAGCCGGCAGCTGAAAAGAAATCAAAGTACTCCTCCTCTTCCTCCTCTTTTAGTGACCGATAATCTACACTGTAGATATAGTCTAAGCTTTCCCCTTTTTCGAGCGTATACCCCATAAACTTAATGTCATTGACATGCCAGCCCTTCAACGAAAAACGACGTAATTTCTCCATGTCCTTCTCCTCGGCAAAAGCCAATCCGCCTGACATAATATATTTTGTTTGTTTCATTCTTCTCCCTCCTTCAATCCACTTTCCGCTAATTGAATCATCAGCTTTCTCAGCTTCAGATCTTCCTCTAATACTTCCCTGCCCGTCTCCGTCAGCAAATAGGTTTTGCGCCGGGAATCCGACCCATCATGTAAATAAATCCACTCCTGCTTTAATAGCTTTTTAATAATCGTATACATGGAAGCCGGGCCTATCGTAATCGCTCCTTTTGTCGTCTCTTCAATTAAATTCATAATCGCATAACCATGTCTCGGCTTCGTTAAAGCAGCCATTATATAAAACATCGAATCCGTTAATTGCTCAGTTGTCTTCAACTGATCACCCCCATATATCATTCGAGGATATATCATAATTTGATACATCGATCTAAAGAAAATATATCACAATTTGATATATCCGTCTATACATATATCATAATTTGATACATCAATTCTTAAAAAACGCCAACCTGCCCTGAAAAATTGCCGGACTTGGCTTTCTTTATTGCTTTTTTTATGAAATGCCGAGCGATAAGCGTCAAAGTTAACCCCTATTGTCTAAATATCCTATACATTCCTCTTCACTATGCGCTGTTTTCTCCGTTGTCGGTTCCCCGTAGTGAGCTACTCCGTCAATCAATGTATTTTTCTCACAGAACTGGACAACGTTTTTCCCCTTTTTGGTCAACCCATATAAGTATTCCAATTGAGGCTCATCCTGAAAAATCACCCTATAATGAGCATGATAAACAGTGCGGTTGATCCCGTGCTTCGGTTCGATTCTATGCTGCTTTACAATATCATCTTCCGTATATCCCACTTGCTCCAGGTGGGCAGGAATATGTTTATTGATAAGATAATTGTGATAAGGGTTGCCATTGTTCAGAAGATAAATCATGGCAAAAGGAGCTGCCACAAGTCCGATAAAACCAACCACCACAGCTATTTTCACTATCTGTTTAAAAGAAAACAAGCCGCTATCCCCCATCCGTTATTGGCAGTAAAAAGTCCAGCTCCTTACTACGCTTTGCTTACTTTATTTTCACCGCCCTTGATTGACAGGTCAAGCCTTTTTTTCCACAACCGACCAGCTCATCGCCAAAACAAAAAGAATCGCCGCCCCTCCCCAATATAAATAGCTAAAGCCGGCGCCAAACTGGAGTAAGAAGTAACCAAGAACCGGGCCTAAAGCCGCTCCTACATCCTGAGCAACGGCATAGATCGTAAGGAAAGAAACGACATTGGCCGTCTTTGAAGTGTCCAGTGCAATCGTGTCGATAATCGTCGTTAAAATAGTCGCCCCGGCCAACGCTAAAAGCGTAATGAAGAGCCAGACACCTATCGGGAGACTGAGCGAGATCATTCCAAAAACAACTCCAGCAAATACTAAAGACGAAATGAAAATCGGCAGCCTTCCCCGCGAGCCATCAGACCAGTGACCGACCGCCCTTCCGAGGAACGGCTCCCATCCCCACCTCATCGCCTGAATGATGCCGGATAATAACGTGACACTGACAACGACATTCAAAATGGAAATATGCTCTCCATAAAAATGTCCAATCACCGAACTTAAAGTCGATGCCAATATCCCCTGATATAACATCGCAATGAAAAAGCCGGAAACGATAATCGTCATTTTATACCCCGGTTTGCCGATAAAAGCCTTCCCTTGCTTTACGTCCTCTTTTTTTTCAAGGTCCGCCTGACCGTGAGAAATAGTTGAAGCCGCTAGTAAAGGCAAACCGAGAAGCGTCAATAAACCAAATCCAATGGCGACAGTGCTCAATCCAATGAAAGGAACTAACAGCCCCCCAATCAGCATCCCCATCAGACTCCCGGTGCGGTAAAGCCCATTATATAACCCCATCGACCGCCCCCGATGTTCCTTATCGGCATGCACGGCCACAATCGACAGACCCCCGATTCGAAAAAAGGACCAGGCCACGCCCCACAGGGCACGCAAAATAACCCAGGCGGCAAACCCTTCGAAAATACCATAGCCGATTGTGGTGAACCCGCCTAACAAAATCGCTATGACCATCCCGGTCTTTAATGAAATATGGTTGTACACCCAACCAATTATCGGACTGAAAGGCAGTCTAATAAAGCGATTGATCGACAGCAGCACCCCAACCTGCCAAATCGATTCAAGCCCTGCCGATTCCCAATAAATAGGCAAAGCAATATACAGCATGGAATCTCCTAAAAGACTTAACGCTGTCACGATTGCGACAACTACAATCGGGTTCGCAGACATCCGGGCTTTAAGTGCCATCTTGACTCACCCCTTCAAGGGAGATAATATCGAGTGATGCAACTCATCGTATGTATTTCTATATCATACCGATTATTCAGCGGGTTTTGTTTAATTTTTTGAAATTTTCTTTGTATGAGCAAGCTGTATCTACCTTTTAAATCAAAAAAGCTGAAAAAAAGGTTTTTTACCCTTTTCCCAGCCTCGTCTTCAAATCATGGCTACATCGTGTTAATATCAATAACAAAACGGTATTTCACATCTGACGCTAACACTCGTTTGTACGCCTCGTCAATTTGATCGGCAGATATGACTTCAATCTGGGGTACAATCTGATGCTTCCCGCAAAAATCGAGCATTTCCTGCGTTTCGCGGATGCCCCCGATCATGGAGCCCGCAAATGAACGACGGTGGCCGATCAAAGAGAACGCGTTTACTTCCAGCGGCTCGGCAGGGGCACCGACGTTTACCAGCGTTCCATCGAGCGTTAGCAGGGAAAGGTATGCACTAATATCAATTTTTGCACTGACGGTGTTAATGATCAGATCAAACGTACCGGCCAGCTTCTCGAATGTCTCCGGCTCGCTCGTCGCAAAGTAATCGACTGCCCCGAATTGCAGGCCGTCTTCTTTTTTCTTTAATGTTTGGGAGAGAACCGTTACTTCCGCCCCCATGGCGTGGGCGATCTTGACCGCCATATGACCAAGTCCTCCCATACCAACGACCGCCACCTTCTTACCTGGCCCGGCTCCCCAGTGATTTAATGGTGAATATGTCGTAATGCCTGCGCACAGCAATGGTGCAGCCGCATCAAGTTCTATGTTATCAGGGATGCTCACGACAAAGTCTTCAGTTACAACAATATGAGTGGAATAACCACCTTGCGTATACTCACCATATTTGTCGACACCAGCGTAGGTAGGGATATTGCCTTTCAGACAGTACTGTTCTTCCCCCATACGGCAATTCTCGCATTCGCCGCAGGAATCAACCATACATCCTACTCCTACCCGGTCACCAACTTTATGCTTCGTTACCCCGTCCCCGACAGCTGTTACAATTCCGGCAATCTCATGTCCGGGGACGAGCGGGTACTGAACCGGGCCCCACTCCCCCTGTGCAGTATGGATATCAGAATGACAGATTCCAGAATATTTAATTTCAATTAATACATCATGCACATCAAGCTCGCGCCGCTTAATTTCGGCTGCTCGAAAGGATTTGTCTGGGCCGTCGACAGCCCGTGCTTTAGCCGTTATCATTGATAAAACCTCCCAAAATATAGACTGTGCAAGAGACTCGTACGTTCTCTTCACAAATAATCGTAATACTTATAGCTAACTCTAGGTCAAGTAATGAATCAAAACTAGTTCCAGCAGCCTTTTATTTTAGCCGGCCACGCCCATTAAGCATGGACTTTGACGACTGAAACATACAATGATAGAATTTCCCACAACCTAAAGTTAACTCTACGTCCAAATAGTATCGAAGGGAGAAAAAGGATGAAAACCTATTCGATCAGCGAGGTTGCTAAAGAATTGAATCTTACCGTCTATACGTTGCGCTACTACGATAAAGAAGGACTTATTCCTTTTGTGGAACGGACAGCCGGGGGAAAACGGTTGTTTAAAGAATCTGATATCAATGCGTTAAAGGTGATTGAATGTTTGAAATCGACCGGGATGCCAATTAAAGAGATAAAAAATTTCATCAGCTGGTGCATGGAAGGAGATTCAACCTTGCAAAAAAGATATGAGATGTTTTTGGAACGAAAAGCCGCCGTCGAAGCAAAAATGAAAGAACTACAACAAACAATGGAAGTGATCGAGCACAAATGCTCCTATTACAAAACAGCATTGGACGCCGGAACGGAAGATATTCATCAAGAGAATAAAATAGAGATTTTCAATTAATATCAGAGCCCGGAGAAAAAGGTTTTTCCGGGCTCTGATACATCCTGCTTTCCTCTATTCATTTTCAAACCAAAAAGAGGTTAGCCTCGTCTAATATGTAGGAGGAGGTGAAACGTAAATGAATGAGCTGAAACAAGTCGCCATAACCGATGAAATGATAACAGATAAGGAACAGATCATTGATCAATTAATGCACGAATATAGCGATGATCTCCTCCACCTTGTTTATACATATGTAAGAAACAGAACGACCGCGGAGGATTTGACCCAAGAAATCTTTATTAAGTGTTATGAAAAATTAGATCAATTTAATCAACAGGCATCGATCAAAACATGGGTATACCGAATAGCCAGCAATCATTGTAAGGACTATTTACGAAGCTGGCATTATCGGAAAATATCACTAAACGAGAAAGTGTTTAACTACCTCCCTTCCAAAGCAAAACATGTTGAAGAAGAGATCATTGCTAAGAACGAAGAAAACCGTTTGGCTCTTGCTGTTATGGAGCTACCTGTAAAATATAGAGAAGTCGTTTTTCTCCATTACTATGAAGAGCTTTCCTTAGCTGAAATAAACAAGATCACTGCCGTAAATATTAATACGATCAAAACAAGACTAAAGCGCGCGAAAGAATTATTAAAAGACAGCATGATAAAGGAGGTTTAACGATGAGCGATCCATTCAGCAATCTAAAAAGCACGATGAAAAACACTGTTTTTAAGGAATTCTCCTTTTCAGAAGAGCGAAAAAAGGCAGTAAAAGACGTTATCCATGGAAAACTGTCTCAACACCAGCTTCATTCGTGGAATATCGAGACGCTAGTAGCCATCTTCGAATCGCTTCAATTTGGAGCAAAGCACGGCTACGACATCTCCACCCAGCTCATACAAAAAAATGAACGCAGTTTCCAAAGCAATGAAGGACAGCTTTATACACTCTTACATCTCCTAGAAAACAAACATTTCCTCACGTCACAATGGAAGGAAGAAAAGAAATACTATGCCTTATCTAAAAAAGGGGAAAAATACGTAGCTGCTTACAAACGTGGAAGCGTAAAACAGCAGCTGGCGCTTAAACACTTACTTGAGGAGGCAGCTCTATGAGTTCTTCTAATTTCGAGGAATTTTTAACGAAAGTAACCTCTAAAGTGAAAGCCAAGGAAGCTCACAGCATAATCAAAAAAGAGCTTACCCACCACCTTCAGGAGCTCAGCCATTCCTTTCAGCAAAAAACAGCCTCTAAAGAAGAAGCAGATGAAAGAGCCATTCAGGAGATGGGCAACCCCTTTACTCTCGGAGAAAACTTAAATCGCCTTCATCGTCCGAAAATCGATTGGCTCCTGATTGCTTTATTTGTCATCATTGCCGGAAATAGCTTCCTGCCATTGATCCATGGAAATCTTGCGATGTCATTACCAAGCACTTTTTATTTCAGCCGGCAGGCCATCTGGTTGACTCTTGCTGTTGTTGCTATCGTTGCTTTTTTATTCTTCGATTATCGAAAGCTAAAAAAATATTGGTGGTTCTTTTACGGAAGTGGTTTGCTTTTGCTGTTGTATACGTATCTATTTGGTCTTATGAAGAATGGAGCCGTAAGGTGGATTTCGATCGCGGGGATGTCCGTTGATTCATCAGCGATAACCTTATTTTTATTTTTTCTTGCGTGGGCGGGGATCTTGTACAATATCAATACGTTCAACACTTGGATGAAACAAGCGCTACTGTTTATTCTATTCTGGGTGCCGATCCTTTTCTACTTGGTACTTCCACATATGATGTTGGGCATCATTTACTTTTTTTGTCTTCTAACTATGTTTGCTTGTTCTAACGTCCATAGGAAATTAGCTTTTACATTAGTGGCCGCCAATGTGATGATGAGTATACTTTTGTTCAATGTCTTTCTGGCTTCTAGCTACCGTTTAACGAGACTATTAATATTTCTAAATCCAAATGCTGATCCACATGGTGCAGGGTATACCTATTTACTTGTCAGAGATATTCTTTCACAGGCAGGATGGCTCGGTAACGGATTTTCCACTGCTTTAATCAGGCAATTGCCAGCTACGCACACAGATTACGTATTTCCTTTTCTCGTCTATTCCTTTGGCTGGGCGTTCGGAATCGCTCTTTGCCTCATACTGTTGCTTTTCATTGTACGTATTTCGAGAAATGCCTTTAAAACAAAGGATAGGTATGGAAGATTATTAGTAATCGGCGGAGCTGCCTTGATTGCTGTTCCCACGTGCTGGAATATACTAATGGGCCTTGGAGTGGTACCGCTTATGGAAGTTTCTCTGCCGTTTATCAGCTATGGCGGAAGCATGCTACTTGTTAACTCTGGTATTTTAGGTCTTATTCTAAGCGTCTACCGCAGAAAGGATCTCGTCAATCCAACGATCATACATTCATAGAAGCCCAATGAGGGCTGAGGCAAAAGGTAAAAAAAACAACCTTTTGCCCCAGCCCCTTAACATATATGTGGAATTCCCACTTTTTCTATATATCTCCTTATCCATATGTTAAAATATGTTTCATTCAAAAAAGGGAGTGCTTACGTTGAATCCTGTGCTCAATACCTGGTTGAACAGAATCCTGCTGATCGTAATGGTGATATTGATGATTCCATCAGCCTTCAATCCTATCTATCTCTATGCGTTTTTCTTCGTTATAGCCACCCTGTTTATAAATCGATCATTTTCACTTGATGTACAAAGGAAGCATAAACTATCCTTTCGGTTCACTTCTATCCTTATCTTAGTCATAACATGTATGATGATGATAAGAAATTGACGAATTCACGTTCGTTTAGTTGATTTGCTCTGCCAGCTCTAAAATAATTCCCTCTGGTCCGCGAATGTAGCATAGTTTATAAGTGTTTTTATAGTCTTGTATCTCACCAATCAGTTCGTCTCCCTTCTTTTTTAATTTCATCACAATGGCTTCCACATCCTCAACAGCGAAGGCAATATGGCGGATTCCCAATGTATTTGCCAAAGGGTGCTGTATTCCGGCTCCATCTGTCGGCGTGTGGAATTTTACGAGTTCTATAGTTGTCTCACCGTCCGGCGTGCGCAACATAGCAACTTCCTCTTTAACGCTCTGAAGACCTATGATCCGCTCCACCCAATCTCCTTCCACTTCCATCTCTCCCATCATTTCAAGACCGAAGTCAAGGAAAAACGATTTTGCCGCTGGAAGATCGTTGACGATGATTCCTACATGATCTATTCGATTAATTTTCATTTCCCACACCTCCTTTACTACCCAGCTTATCACACAGCTCTCCTGCAAATTTCTTTCCGATTGCGTTAGATCTGCCACAAGCACGAAGATAGTCACAATGCCCTGTTTTGCTTTAAATTGTTTTGATTTTGTCCGGACGTGGTATCGCTCATTACGCAAGAAAAATGCTGCAAATCTATTTAATTACGGAGAAAGAAACAGGACTTTTGTAAAAAATATAGAACATTTCTATAAATAGGGAATAAAGGGGATGGAGACAATGGGTCGATTGCTTACTTCTTCTCATGCAAAAAAAGGGCTGCAAAAAGTACAAAATGTTGCCAAGCTAATACGGACCAAGCGGGATCATACAAAATCATTAGAAAGCCAAACAGAGGATATCCGCAAAATGTTGGATGATGAATTAGAGCAGGATGAGTTTTTCGTTATCGTGGACCATTCCGGGAAGGGTGTCGTTCATACGAATAGACTGCGGGAAGGATCCTTTTTCACTGATGACGTCGGGCTTAAGGCGGCCCGGACCGCGGAACCGTTACTTCAGCTATATCCCAGAAATACAGGGGAAGTCTTACTTGACGCCTCATGCCCGCTATTTCAAGATAAAAATGGAAAGCGGTACAACCTAAGAATGGGACGATTGATTCACAAGCCGTTTCTCGGCATACTTTTTGCCGCTTTAAATGGGGTCGCTGCGCTTTCAGCAGCGATTGCCTCAAAGCTGGTCGGCGGCACACCATCAGACATGCTTATTGTGTTTCTGTGCACATTTGTTACCGCTTACATTTTCAGCTTCTTTTTCCATAGGCTCCTTATCACCCATTTAAGAAGCTGGTACTCCGTTACCCGTTCGATTTCCTCCGGTGACCTGAGTGCGGAAGTCAGGACGGTCGAGCGGAGAAACGAGTTTCATCAAATTGGCTATGAAATTAATAAAGTCATTTTAGGAGTTCGCTCCATTATAAAAAACATCGAGAGCTCGATCAAGACTGTTAACCATATTAGTGATGAGCAGGAAGCCGCTTCCCAACGGTTATCAGCTGCCTTTCAACAAATATCCGCAACGATGCAAACCTTTCAAGGCGGCTCGGAGCAACAGCAAGGTTCAGTGAACCTCGCCCACCAAATGGTAAATGAACTGATGAAGAAAGCAGACAGTATGGCAAACGAAGTGAACAAAGCGGTTACCGGCGCGGATCAAGCTCTTATCACCGCAAAAAAAGGCGAGGACGCTGTACTCTCCACCACCACGATCATGAAAACGATTGAAGAAGATGTGAGATGTACGGCAGAAAAGATTAAAAAGATTGCCACTGAAGCCGATGCAGTAATGAATAAAGTGTCCTCCATTACGGACATTGCCGAACAAACAAACTTACTTGCCTTAAACGCATCCATCGAAGCAGCCCGCGCCGGTGAATCCGGGAAAGGATTCGGTGTTGTGGCGACGGAAGTAAGAAAATTAGCCGAAGGAACAAATGAATTCGCCAAAGATATTTTATCGTCCTTACAACAGACACAGCGTGATTTAAGCGATGCCGTTCTCCAAGCCGAGAATAATATGAACTTTATTAAGAACGGCATGAATACCGTATCCTTCGCCGGCCAGACGATCTCAGAATTAAAGGCAAGCTCCTTAAAGACAAAAGAGTTAGTCGAAAACAACCAAACCTTTGCTCATGATGTCATGGCCGAAGGGAAAAAGCTCGAGCAAATTATGAAAGAAATTAACGCCATCGCCCATGACTTTACGTCTATGATTCAGGAAACAACTTCAACGATGGAAACGAATGTAGAAGGGATCCAAACACTCGCTAACGATTCCGCCTTACTCGCAACCGAAGTAGCCCAATTAAATAAAATCGTCAAACGCTTTCGTTATTCCTCTGTGACCTGAACTTAGAACTACCTGGGGACAGACAAAACAAATGATAGACTAAAGTCAATCCCAAACTAAAAAGCAAGGAGTGGTGCTTTGAGGTCATGCCAACCAGCAGCGCTCTGTTGCTTCATTCGAATAACGATGAAGGAGAGAACCACATGCACTTGAAAAGGATTTTATTTACTCTTACAGGCAGCTTAGCATTTATCTTTTTTGCCCTCATGTTTTATTTCAAACAGACTGCTTTATTTATTCTTGCCGCAGCGTTATGCATAGTTTGTATAACGCTGGCTCACATTTTTAACAAAACAACATGCAGGCATTGCGGGAAGACAGGCAGACATTATGGACAGCCATTTTCACACTGCCCATTCTGCGGGAATCCTTTTGAACCTTCTGGGAAATCGTCTTAACTTGTCATCTTAGTGCAGACAGCATCTCTGCTCTTATGGCTTCCTGCTATACACCTCATAAGCAAAATAGCCAACTAATAAACCAATGCCCGCTCCTAACCCAATAATAGACAGTAACGGAATTTGGACGATCATGCTAATAATCACACTGACGGCCGTACCTGCCAGCATCCCCAATGGTAGTAAACTATCTAACAGGGATTGCGCGCTTTTCGATTTTTTCTTACCTAGAGTGCCTTGTTTATGTTTTGATTGAAGCCTTTTAATCACAAAGACCGCAATTCCCGCCACTACGACAAGAGGGAATAAAATACGCCCAATTTCCATCATTGAACCCATATTAAAAACCCCGCTCCCTTTAAAATTTTTCAATTCTAGCATGTTCACTACCATATCCCATTCACGGCCGTTGATGCACTGGTTGATGCCAACCAACTATATAGGAGCCTCGCTCTGTATCTTAGCATGAAAAATAAGAGACTGGAACAAAAGGTTGTTTTTTACCTTTTTCCCAGCCTCTCTAAGCAATGAGCGGAACCGCCACGATCTTTTAAAGCCGTTGTGAGTGGGTTTCTCACAACGGGCTTGTGGCGTGTGAAGCCATTGCCAGTAGGTCCAAAGCTAGTTTTGTCTCAAGCTCTTTTATAAAATAGACAAGCCTATTTTAAGAAGTTATCCAGAAACTTACTCGCATCACTATTGAACTTCCACATCACCCCGAATTGATCAATTACGATTCCAAAGCTTGCTGACCATGGTGTTGACGATAACGGCATGATCACCGTCCCCCCTTCCGCAAGCTTTTCAAAGCTTTTTGTATTCATTTCCGGATCAGCATCAATGATACTAATTAACACGCTATTTCCCTTTGTGATTTCTCCCGTCATAGCCTGCATCGAAGGCGGCACATCAGAGAGCATTAAACGGTTGCCAAAAAACTCAATACGCGCTTCCATAATCATGTTTTGCTCTTCTTCCGTCATTGGGACATTTGGATTTTGACCGAAAGCATCAAACCTGACTTTTTGCACGCTTGTTGCTTGTAATGCCACTTCATAAAAGGATAACGCCTCTTCCGCGTCCCCATTAAATTGTAAATATGTGATGGATTTCATTATTGATTCCCTCCTTTTTATAGTTGAAGTATAATGGAGTATAGGCGACATATATATGTCGTATATGGGAGGCTACTATGAAAAAAGTTGAGCGGCTTATCTCTATCGTGATGATCTTGTTACAACGAGAAGTTGTTCCGGCATCAGAATTCAGCCGGCTTTTTCATGTAACGAGACGAACGATTCAGCGTGATATGGAAGCATTAAGTTATGCGAACATCCCTGTTTATGCGGAATATGGAGCAGAAGGGGGATATGCGCTGATGGAAGAATATAAATTCGATAAGCGACTACTGAATCAACAGGATATCGAAAATATCCTCGTCGCTTTAGGCGGCTTTGAGCAACTGATTCAAAACCAGGAAATTCAAGCTACTATACAAAAAATCAAAGGAATGACCAGCGCAGATATTTCTCCCAAACTAGATTTATCCTTCTACGATTGGCCGGGAAGAAGAGACATGAAGGAAGATATTTCTTTGATCAGGCAAGCAATCGAGAACCACCGGCTACTAAAATTTGAGTATGTCGACCAAAAGGGAAACAAAACAGCCAGAGTCGTCGAACCTTATAAGATGCATGTAAGTGAGATGCAGTGGTATCTGCTCGGTTACAGCTTGGAACGAAACGACTACCGGACATTTAAATTAGCGAGGATATTACACATTGAAAAAGGCGGTTTTTTTACCCCACGGGCTGATCCCGAGCTTAAAGAACAAACAAAGCCCAACGAACCACATTTAGTTCGTGTTCAGTTAATGCTAGATGTTTCTGTCAGAGATCAATTTATTGAACGCTATGGCAAGAGGGCGGTTACGAAAGAGCCATCAGGCAGTTACCTGACGACCATTGAACTACCGGAGAATCCTTTTGCCTATCAGTTTTTAGCCGGCTTCGGTAACAAAGTTAAAATTATAAAACCAAACGATTACATTGAAAAATACGTCACCTTTTTGGAGCAGGCGGTGGAGCTGTACAGACAGCCAGAAAAGTAGACATTTTCATAAGGACGCTACCTGCAAGCGTCTTTAATGGTTGAAAAAACATGCCTCACCTTATCGCAATAAAACCTCCATGAAAAAACTGCCAGCAAGAGTTTTGTCTCTTATGTTGACAGTTTTTTTATGGCTTTATTATTGTAGCTTTGGAAGAAGCTTAATGCTATAAAAACACCCTATTGCATGGTAGAACGATATTCATGAAAAGGTGACCGGTACACTTAAGATTCCCCTCAATCCTTTGCACAAAAGGAGCTCATAGGGAAAGTATGAATGACGCCAATGCCCCAATACTTGTAATGGTCCGAATGTGATTCCAGGCCGTCCATTTTGACATGTAGCTTTTCCAAAACGATACACTTTCTGTATCTTCGGCATCTACACTAGCTAATGCATCATTGAGGGGAACATTGCATAGCACCGTGACCAGAAAGCCGCCAAGAAGGTATAGCACACTGCCCACAAGTAAATAAGCAGAACCGGGATTCCCCCAACTAACCAGGGAAATCACAATAAGTAAAACGGAAGCTAGCGTTGTTCCCATAAATACAGCAAGGAACCATCGATTTAGCACCGTTCTATTTATAGACTGCATGGCAGCAACCCCCTGCTCCGTCGGAAGGTGAGCAAGTGCTCTCATGACAAATGTTGAAAATGCAAAGAATAACCCTGCAACTAAGCCAGACCCTAAAGCAGTACAAAAAATCAGATAGGATGTAAACTGTTCAATCATTTCCCACCATCCCACACTCCACTTGCGGCAGTACGTCTTGCATAATCGCTAAAATCTCTCGGTTCCCGCCCCAAAGCGTGCTGTACACCATTTGTGACATGAGAATTTCGGCCGTCCAGCACCTTAGTAAATAACTCTACCATCAGCGATATAACGTCGTTAGGCACGCCTTGCCGCTGAAGAGCAGATATGAAATGCTCTGTGGATATACACGTATAACGAATATCCCTGCCGCTTGCTATGGCGATTTCCTCTGTCACTTCTGCAAAGGTAAGTGCTCTAGGCCCAGAAAGTTCATAGACCTCTCCGACATGTTTAGTATCCGTAAGCGCTGCAACCGCAACATCTGCTATATCTTCAACATCAACAAACGGTTCTTTCACATCTCCCACCGGTAAGGCAATCATCCCGCTACGTACAGGATCGAGGAGAAAATGTTCACTAAAGTTTTGGGCGAACCAACTTGACCGTAAAATGGTCCACTCCGCACCGGAATCCTGAAGTGCTTTTTCACTGCGTTGTGCCTCATCTTCTCCACGTCCAGATAGTAACACTAACCGTTTCACACCTTGTTTTACTGCCAGCCTTGCGAATGAGCCAACCGCCTCTGCAGCGCCCGGTGAAGCCAAATCAGGGTAATAAGTGAGATAGACTGCACTTACTCCCCCCAACAATGGTTTCCAGGTGGCTTGATCATTCCAATCAAAAGGTAGCTTGCCGGAGCGCGAGCCGATTCTTATTGGGATCCCTTGCTTAGTAAGTCGTTCTGCCACCCTTCTTCCGGTTTTCCCAGTTCCCCCTAAAATTAAAATGAGTCCTTGAGCCTTTCCCACACTCTGATTCATAAAAAATCCTCCTTCTATTCGTATTTATTTTGAAAGCCTGGCATCACGACCTACTCCTCCTTTCATCCAGACCTCAATTTGTTTGTGCAAGCAACTATTTTGGTGAAAATAAAGACTTTACTCTTTATTTTCCAATTGATCGCTTATTTTATCTAAATGAAGGGTTAATTCGTCTCCCTCCCTTTCCCCCAATATATCTCTATATCGCTGACGAAGATTCATCCAACATTCATGAATTGTTTTCTCAAGATTTTTCCCTTTTTCCGTTGTGTAAATGAGTGACATTCGACCTTCTACTTTATTATAAACCAATCCTTTAGAAGTAAGCTTTTCAATCAGACGAGTGACGGTGGAAGGCTTGAGATGAAGAATTTCACTTAACTCCTTTTGAGAAATTCCTTCCTTCTCATAAACAGCCATTAGTAAATAAGCATAGGTTGGTGACAAGCCGCTCCTTGCAAATTCATCCTCCGCCATTTTGCTAACAATCCTACTCAACCGACTTGACGTAAAGTACAGGCATTCTTTCAAATAGTTATCAAGCATAACTGTTCCCTCAATTCCAACTAATTGTTTGCACATACAAATATACAAACTTTTTATTATATTGTCAATGGCAAAAAATTCGGAATTTACGAAAAAGATAGAAGGAAGAAGTACAAAACTGAAATTTGAAGAATACAGTCCCATTACTTTAGAAAAAGTAAACAGGATTTATGTGAGTGAATTTTTGAAAGGAACGGAATAGAGGTCCCATTGATCCGTTCAAAGAACAAGGAGCTTGAAACAGAGACTGGTCAAAAGGTAAAAAAAACAACCTTTTGACCAGCAGGAGTGAGGCATCTTATTAATTTTCTACTACTACTTTACCAATCATACTTCCCTTTTCGACCATTTTGTGTGCTCGGCGTAATGTTTCGGCATTCATTGGTTTGAGTGTTTCTGTAAGGGTTGTTTTTATTTTCCCTTGATCTATTAGTTTACTAAGTTCTGATAAAAGTTCATGTTGTTTTATCATGTCAGATGTTTGATACATCGATCTTGTAAACATAAATTCCCAAGCAAATGTTACACTTTTATTTTTTAAAGCTGTGAGATCAATAGGATTATCCATTTCTACAATTGAACAAATTCGTCCTTGTGGAAGAATAATATCAGCCATGTTCTCCCAATGCTGCTCTGTTTCATTCAAACATAAAATGTAGGGAACGCCCTCTATATCGTATTGTTCCAGTTGAGTGCGAAAGTTTTCATGATAGTTAATGATATAATCAGCACCCAGTTTGTTCACCCATTGCTTACTCTCTTCTCTGGATGCTGTAGCAATGACTTGTAATCCTGCCAGCTTAGCTAATTGAATCGCTATTGATCCAACTCCCCCAGCTCCCCCAATAATAAGAATACTCTTCGATCGGTTTTCCTGATGGTTGTTTATATCAATCATTAAGCGATCAAATAAACTTTCCCATGCCGTGATCGATGTCAATGGCAAAGCAGCTGATTGAGCAAAATTTAAAGACTTTGGCTTTAATCCAACAATTCTTTCATCCACTAAATGGTATTCGCTATAAGTTCCGGGGCGTGTTAAGTCCCCAGAATAATAAACTTCATCCCCTGGTTTAAATATCGTACATTCGGGTCCAACTTCTTCCACCACTCCGCTGGCATCCCATCCTAAAATCCTCGGTTCTTTTTCTTCTTTATCTTTTGGAGCACGAACCTTAACATCGACTGGATTAATTGAAATCGCCTTAATTTTAACAAGTAGGTCTTTTTTTGTTGGAACAGGTTTTTCCACTTGGACATCCATTAAACTTTCTTCCTTTTCAATAGGTAAATATTTGTATAATCCAACTGCTTTCATTTAAAAGCCCTCCTTTTTTAAATTCGTATTTATTATAACGAATTGAACAGGAAGGGGTAAGTACGCACATTTATGTAACCTGGTATCAACTATGTTACTAACCACAAAAGAAAGGAAGGAGTTAGGGCGTCCTTTCTTGTAATCTGATGTCACCTATGTTACTAATTAGGAAAGAAATGAAGAACAAGAAGAACGTTAGAAAGGTATGAGCATGGATGAGAAATCGAAAGAAAGGTTATGGCTGCCCCGAAGGATGCCCGGTTGAAGGAACTCTTGATGTAATCGGCGGGAAATGGAAAGGTGTCATTCTGTTTTATTTATTAGATGGAAAGAAGAAGAGATTTAATGAATTCAGCAGATTAATGCCCGGTATTACAAAACGAATGCTATCTCTCCAATTAAAAGAACTTGAGGAAGATGGAATTGTTCATCGGGAAGTTTATCCCGAAATCCCTCCTAAAGTGGAATACTCATTAACGGAGTTTGGTAGAACGCTAGAACCAATTATTTCTCTAATGAATGAATGGGGAGAGAATTACAAAGAATTTTTAAAGGAAAACAAGCGACAAACAAACATGAATTAACATAAGCAAAACAAGCTTCACACCGTCTGTCGGGCAAAAAAAATCAAACCATTATCCGATAAAGGGCTTTCCTAATGCACTTCATTTCAATGTGCAGCTCAAATCATTGTCGACCATCTGAACATGACCCCTTTCTGCTCCAAATAACGCTACCGTCTTCTCGGAACGATCCGGCAAAATCTCAACACCGGACAACATGTTTGGTTAAAAAAACCCCCACTGGATTGTTATCTAATGGGGGCTTATAATGTGAGAATAAAAGGCTCTATACTAAGATGTGAAAAGGGCAAATAGTCAAACAACCTTTCTCCCCGCCGCATTATGCCCCATCTGTAATTCTCCCAAGGAAAAAACCATCTACTTTCTCTAGCTTCCCTCTCCAAAGGGTTTTCCGTTGAGCTGGGGTAGGGAGACGATCACCAAAATATATGTTCACGTGCTTCATATGAATAAAATGTACTTCTTCGCTCTTATTACTATCCAGCCCTTTCACAGCAGAAGCCAATTGTTCACTGATTTTGCGACTCATATCATTACCTTGCTCAAAATGCTCACTCAGCTCTTCAAAATATTCTTTTGCTGATATAAGAGTACCGGTGACAAGGCATCCTTTCACATTTAAGGTTATGTCTAAGGCAAAACTCCGCTTATTTGCTGCATTGACAAAAAATTCGAGAATTTGATCTTTATGGCCAGACTGCTTACTCAATTCCCTATCTCCTTTCAACACGGTGGCTAAGGAAACGTACTTACATTAAGCTTTTCTCCCTCTGGAGCTTTTAGATGATTTAGTAGAGGAAGAACGTTTAGCTTTCGAGGTATTGCTCTTATCCTCAGATTCTTCACTTGTTTCTTCCTCCGTATCTGGCTCTTCTTCTTTACCTTCACCCTCGGAATCGTCACTCGTTTCTTCTTCCGAGTCGGCTTCTTCTTTGCCTTCATTATCATTTCCAAGCAAACCTTTGATGCTTTCTTCTAATTGGTCTAAACGGTCGTTTAGCTTGTTGCTGCTAGAACTGCCCTCCGTTTTTTCTTGGTCTGAGGATGGTGTCTCGCCACCAGTTATTTTCCCAAGGTAGAAGCCATCAATTTCACTTAATTTACCTCTCCAGAGCACTTCTCCTTCTGAAGGGGTTGGGTTACTATCCCCGCAATACACTTTGGCTTCTTTTAGGTGAATAAAACTTGCAGAAGGTTCCTCACTTTTTTTTGCAGCCTCTCCCGCTTGAGCTAGTTGATCACTAAGGTGATGAGAAATTTCGTTCCCACCTGCAAACGTTTCGCTCATCGTAGAAAAGTAATGTTTAGCAGAGACCATTGTTCCGCTAACAATGGCTCCACCAACGTTTAAGGTTATGTCCAAAGCAAAGTCATGTTTATTAGCGGCTTGGACAAAATATTCTAAGATATTATCATTTGAAGCACTCATCTTAACAACTCCCTTCTCCTATTCGTTTGAAGATGTATCGTCATCACTTGAGAGAGTTGTGCCATTTTTCGATTTAGATTGTGAGGAGGTATTACGCTTTTTACTCGTATTCCCTTTTTTTGAAGTCGTATTTTTCTTAGCTGTTTTTTTATCATCTTCCTCAGACTCTTCTTCACTCTCATCAGCTTCATTATCATCATCTGAATCTTCATCTTCTTGGTTTGATTTATCTTTCTCTTTCGAAGAATTCTCTCCCTTATCCTTTGAGTCTTCTTCATCGTCACCCTTATCTTTTTCGTTTTGACTATCAATTAGCTTGGTTACCATTTCTTCAAGTCTTCCTAGACGATCTTGGAGATTTTCATTTTCTTCTTTCAATGCTTCATAGTCTTCATTTTGGCTATTTTCTTCATCAGTGGCGTCATTTGATGATTCTTCATTATCATCATTATTTTTTGAATCATTATCCTGGTTGAATAAACTCATGGCCGAGCTCTTGATAGATTCTGCAGCTTGCTTCGATTTTTCTTTTGCCATTTGACCAAAATCTGATCCTTTGCTCTTTAGCTTGTCACTATCAATCCTGTCTTTCATTCTCTTTGCATTCTCTGGTGTAGCCAAATAACCAACAGTTGCTCCAATTAATCCACCGGCAATCGAACGCTTAATAGCACTACCATTTGAACCTGATTCCTCGTTAGCTGCGCCTTCATTATTCGTTTGCTGATCCTCCGTTTGATTTTCTACTTTTTGTTGTTCTGCCATGATCAAAACCTCCTAATTAATAATTAAACTCCGTGTTATTTAAACGATTTGTACCTAGTTTATTTTCGAGAGACTCTACCCTCTCTCTTAACATCTCATTTTCTTTTTCCAAGTTCTTTGTGCTGTTATTTGCTGCCTTAGAGCTTAGATAAGGATCTTGCTCCCACCAGTCCATACCGATTTCTTTTGCTTTATCTACTGATGCGACGATTAAACGAATTTTAATCGTTAATAACTCAACATCAGCAATACCAACTGTGATATCCCCTGCAATGACAACGCCTTTATCTAATATTTTCTCTAATACATCTACAATCGTGCTTGATTGCATTGAGTGTTCGACTGCCATAATCAAGTCCTCCTTCCTAATCTAGTTAAAGCAAACTTCCTAGGGGACCAAGGTCGATATTTAAATCATCTGCCTCAAGTCCAAAAATACTTTTTAACTCTTCCATTTTTTCTTCGAGATTCATTAAAGCTTCGCCTAAGTTTTCAATTTGTTCATCCGTCAACGTACCGCCTTCCACACGCCGCATCGCATGCCGCTCCACAATCTGGCGCAGAAGCTCGATAACAGTGAGAACTAGCTGCGCTAAACCATGTTCAGCGTTATCCGGATCTAAATGTATTCTTCCATTTGTTCTGCTGGCCGGTTGCATCCATTAACTCCTCCCTTTGTAGATCAAAATTATCTGATGAAACAGATGTATGCTGCTTTGCCTGGACGAGAGATTCTACCGAAGCAATTAATACTCTTACATCTAAATAGACTAAATCTACCCCTGCAATAGAGATCACTAGATCAGCTTTAATAGCCACTCCCTTATCAAGAATCACATCTAAAATGTCAATTAAGGCGATGTCTTTGTCTTCAATTGATTCTCTTAGAGACATATTGACTCCTCACTTATGAAAATTGGGAGAAATGGTAGGCTGGCCAAGGCCCTGATGCAACAAACTGCCATCCCCGCTCCCCCATTTTTTTTTCATAGTCTTGAATTTGTTCTAAGAATGTTTCGACATCCTCTTTAGGAATGAGGTATACACCATTCCACGTCATGTTCTCTTTTTTTCCCGTCACATCCTTGTTCCAGTTTCTTTTCACTGTACCTTGCGAAACATATCCAAGCAGATGGTTATGCACTTCTTCACCGATACGTTTCTTCTCCGCTTCCGCTTCCTCTGCGATGATTTTATCGAGTTTTTTATTCTCAAAAAACTGCTTTCCTCTAGGTAATTTTTTAATTTCTTCTTTTTTAGCTTCAACCGCTGGATTATTCTTTGCTACTTCTTCGTTCAACTGCTGATCATCGCAATATATTTTAACGTTCCACTCTTCATTGCCTTTAATGGAGTTAAACGTTTCGGCGAGTTTCATCTCATGATCTTCAATGGTTTTCATTACACTCTCTTCTGATTTATACAACGTACAGAATTTGAGCGGAATCGTCGTATAGCTTTTCGCTAGCTGCATCACTGTCTCATGATGATGGAAGGCTTTTTCTTGAAGCCACTCCATATCTTCATCCACACGCTCTTTAATCTTTTCTTCTGAATACTCTCTTCCATCTAACCTGCAAACAACAGCACTATGCTGCCCTATGTTGATTAAATAAAGCTCTTCCTCAGGATCAAATCCTTTCATTGCTGGAAGCGACTCGCTGCTTAATTCAGAGGTTGGAATGACTCCGTATAAATAAATCAATTGTTCCATCTTTCCTACTCCTTTTTCCTTCGCTGTGCCATCTGCTCCCATTGTTCAATCTCCAGCTGTTTCGCTACTTCATAGCGAGTAAGCAGCTCTTCTTCCTTTGCTTTATAAGCTTCTTCAGGAATTTCGCCAAGCTCATACATCATTTGGAGCTGAATCAGCTTCTGTTGGATTGTTGGCAGATCATATAGCTCTTTATCTGCTTCTTCTTTCACTTTTTCACCGATTTTTATAACAAGGTTAATGGGGGCTGTCACCAGCTTGTGGATCATCAGCTTTCCTCTACCTTCAACCTGATATTGACAAAATTATAGGCTGGCCAAGGGCCGGTGTAGTTAAATTCCACTTTGTCCTTCCACTTCTCATGAGCCTCATTAACCTTTTGATCAAACTCTTCCTCTTTATCTCGATCGACGAGAAAAGAGGCGTTTACCAGCATCGTTTCTCCAATGGGATCATTCGCTTTTGCAGCCACTGCCGACTTTTCTAACGGCTCATATACCTCATCTTTTACCTCGTTTCGCAAAGACGTCATAAACTGTTGAGCAGCATCTCCAATTTTAATCCGCTCGTAATAGCTCGCTGCTTCAGATTTCCCTTTAACAGCATGTGCCATTTTCTCTAAATTGGTATTTTTCCTCACTGTGGCTTCAAGCCATTCTTTTTTTGCAATCACCTTTAATCCGACTTCAATTTTTCCTTTTATTTCTGGGAACAGCTTTGTAAATTGGGGATATAAATTCTCAAGTAATACCCCCACATCTTCTGATGACTGAAATACATTTCCAAAACTAACAGGAATAACTGTGTCTTTTTTTTTCATTACGACGGAAACGACATGCTGGTGCATCATAAGATTCTCTTTATTCGGGTGATAGATCTTCATAGGAACGTCCGCCGCTACCATCGCCGCGTTTTTATAGCGGACCGTAAAAAGCTTTCGCTTCACACCTTCAAATTCTACTTCACCAAAGTCATCATCTATATCAGTCTCTATCCCACAGAATATATACGTACCCATTTTTATCTCTTGGTTCATCTTGAAAACCCCTTTATTTAAGCTATTTCTATCTCCTGATTAATGAGAGACGTTCATTTGTTTTAATGCTTTTACGATTCGTTCTTCTGCTGCCTTCATTGGTTGATCTGCGTCTATACAGCGGCTTAGTTGATGACCTAAAATGTCCAAACATAGCTGCTTGAATTCCTCATTTTCTCCATCAATGGCGATGCCCTCTTCTACGACCAGCTTTGCAATCATGAGTGAAGCTCTTAAACTAGGTCCGCTTTCACCCGTACACTCTTCTCTTACTGTCGAGACAAGCGTTGTAATCTTCTTTGCCTGACTCTCCTCAAGACCGAATTTCCCAGCTGCGATAGTGGCTTCATGTTCTTGATCTTTATAATCCACAATAATCGAAATGACACGATCTAATAAGGCATCCTGGGTTTTAAATACTCCGGCATATTCTTCTGGATTACTTGTGAAAATGACTCTAAAATCAGGATGAACAGGAACAAACGGCTCGGTTTTCTTTAAACCGTACAGGGGCAAAATCTTCTCTTCAAGAATGGATAAAAATAAATTATTCGTTGTAGGCTTAGATCTCGTGAATTCATCGTAAACAAGCGTATAACCATGTTTAACCGCTTCAAGCAGTCGTCCATCTCTCCATGTTTCGTGGACAGTTTCGTCCTTTTTGTAAACTGAGCGCACGTAGTTATCAACAATTTTCTTGCTTGTATAGCCTGTAAAATCACCGATTAAATCTTTATTATCTAACTCATGGTGTCCATGAATCAGCATAACCGGACGTCTTCTTTTTTTAGCAAGGGCGAGTGCCAGAGAGGTTTTTCCGGCGCCTGTTGGACCTGTGTAATGAATAGGGTAGCCTGCTTTTAAATAACGCAAGGAGCGAGCTAGCAGCTGTTTTGTATCTTCATCTTGAATGAGACCGTCAGTTTTTGTTTTGCTACTATTTTTTAATACAGTCACTGCTATCCCTCCTACTCATTACTGTTCTTTCATTGATCGATGGCACTTCTATAACGCACTTCACGCCTTCTAAAAGAAGTGACTTCTTTATCCTCGTTTAGAGCTACATCATATACGCCGATCATTTCATCTTTTGCATATTTTTTCATGTATTCTTTTTCTTCAATGACTTCAACAATTAAATGCCAGCCGCCATTTTCCGCTTCTTCCACTGTCGTTATTTTATGAAGAGGGGCCACGTGTTCATTGAAGAAGTCGGCGACATTATTCATGATTTCTTTTATTCCCATAGTGCCCTCCTGCTTATCAGACAACGTACAGCCGACCTGATCCGACTGTCATTACCGCCATTTATATACTAAATGCTGCATTTCTTTCATTCGGCTGCTCTGGCAGGCCTTCTTCTTCTACCTCATCACGCAAGAGACCTACTGCTTCCGCATAGCGCAACCACGTATCAACACTTGCAATAACGACACGCGCTTCAACGGTTAAGATTTCGATCCCGACGACCGAAACCCTGACAAAAGCATCAATGACAATTCCTTTATCTAAAATACGGTCAATGACCTCCGCTAAACTTGAGCTATCGGTACTTTTCTGAATAGCCATTTCTCATGCCCCTTTCTTTATTAAGAACCCATCGTCTTAATGTCATTTGAACTTTTAACATCCTTATAACTTTTGATGCGTGAAACGCCTTTAATCTGGCTGACTCCTTTTATTTTCTTGTCATCTTTTTCATTTTGGTTTGAAGAGATTTTTTCTTGAAAATCTTCTCCGGCTTCTATTGCATTGCCGATTTTATCTTTGACCTTCAGTAAGGTCTCTTGCGCTTTCTCTTTCCCCTCTTCTGCCTTATCATGCAGCTTATCGGCACCCTCATTTTTTGCATCTTCAAGCTTATCAGCAGCATGATCAGCTTTGTCTTGGACATTTTCAATAAACTTTTCTTTTGCTTTGTCTTTGACCGTTTCTTTTAGTTCATCTTTGATTGGTTCTGGAGTATATTCGACTATTTTTTTTACCGCTTTGCCGGCAGCTTTTTTAAATGTGCTCATCGAATTCCTCCTCTTCTACTCTGAATCAATGAACGCTATTTCTTGGACTCTACCAAGTTTTTTAGCATTTCTTCGATTCTTTCTAAACGATCACTTAATTGTTTATTTTCTTCTTTTATTTCGTCGTATTCAGAAGAAGACTGTTCTTGGGAGGATTCTTCTTCCTTACTCTTATCTTGTTGATCTTCTTGTTGTTCGTTTCTTTTCTTCGGTAAAAATCCTCCCCCACTCATGTACTCGGAGGCCGTTTGTCTAAAGCTGTTAATGGCTTGCTCCATTACGATTTCTTGGGCTGTTCTTTTTAATTCTTTTCCTGCCGACCTCATAACTTCAGACTCACTTAAACTTTTCATTACCTTCTTGCTTGTACCAGGACTTGATAATAAACCAATTCCTGCTCCTACTACCCCGCCAATCAACGCCAGGTTCAGAGAATTCGTTTGGTTGTTTTTGTCTGTGCTTTGCTCGCTCTTTTCTTTCGTTGTCATATGGCTTCCACCTCGCTTTTAAATTAGGCTATTTACCCCATTAGAAACTAAATTGCGGCTGTATGTTTTGCCCTCTCTCTGGCAGACCTTCTTCCTCTACTTCATCACGCAAAAGCCCCACGGCTTCCGCATAACGCAGCCAAGTATCCACACTAGCAATCACAACCCTCGCTTCTACCGTTAGAATTTCAATACCTACTAATGAGACTCTGACAAAGGCATCAATCACAATCCCTTTATCTAAGATTCTGTCAATCACTTCTGCCAGACTTGAACTATCCGTACTTTTTTGAATACTCATCTAGCTCACTCCTTTATCGATTGTTTCTTGCGCTTAATCATAGGATCGAACCTCACCAAACGAAGAACAACCAAATTCTGACGGTTACGGGTCTATTCCTTTGAAGATAATGATTAAAACGAGTCTTTAGTATCGATTAAACGAATTGCCATATTTTTCATCAAAAAGCACTCCTTACTCCACGAGTCGATTCGTTGAAATCATACAGGCCCTGGTTTGTTACCGGATTTATTACTATTTCGTTTCTTGATTAGATCCATAAGTTAAATAGTACTTAAGTCAGACCGGTGGCATGAGAAATAGCTATTGTCAATCCTTTCACATGGATACTTTTTACCTTGCCTTCCACTAAACACAAAAGAGGCTGGACAAAAGGTTGTTTTTTGACCTTTTTCCCAGCCTTGTATATTAAGCACAAGAGGTTCGCTACCTCTAGTGCTTTTTTTAGTATAGTTTTCTATACTAAAAGCAACGCTGTGGATTAGTAGC
>NZ_JBEPKD010000029.1:0-49349 GCF_040544555.1 Halalkalibacter oceani | reverse complement strand
ACTAGTCAAGCCGCGTAATTAATTTTTTAAAAACACTAAAAGCGAAATGGGGGTCGTCTAACAATCGTGAACTAGGCTTTATGAAATTGATTCAAGTAAAAATAGTAGATAGAAAAAGGAGTGGAAAAAATGAAAATTATTGATGTCATCCCTCACGTATTAATTTCTCCTTTGGAGGAACCATTTGCTTTCTCACAAGGCTGGGTGCATCAGCGCAGCACAGTTCTCGTAGAAATTGTTACAGATCAAGGAGTAACGGGTTGGGGAGAGTCTCTTTGCCACGGGCTTCAGCCACCGGAAATTGCAGCGTCGTTTATTAAGTATTGCTTTAAGCCTCTGCTTTTAGGAAAAGATCCATTTGACGTGGAAGTAATATGGGAAGAAATGTATAATCTTTCAAGGCCGTATGGCCAGAGTGGAGCTGCGGTAAATGCGATAAGTGGCGTGGACATTGCAATATGGGATGTGATCGGGAAAAGTGTAAACAAGCCAGTAAGCAAATTAATTGGAGGGATGTTTCGGAAAGCAATTACGCCTTACGCCACTGGCTTTTATCGAAAAGAGAACCAGGATGATATTGAATCCGGGATTAAAGAGGCGAAAGAGCATTTAGCAAAAGGATTTCAAGCGTTCAAACTGAAAATCGGTTTTGGAGCAGAAGCAGATCTTGAATATATTCATGAAATCCGCAAAGCTGTTGGCGATAAACCGAAAATTATGCTTGATGCCAATGGAGCGTACAATGCTTCTCTTGCCAGAAAAATTTTACTGGAAAGTGAACGCGACAATATTTTCTTTTTCGAAGAACCTTTACCTCCAGAGGATTTAGAAGGATATAAACAATTACGAAATGTAACAAAGACTTTTGTTGCTGCTGGAGAAAACATCTTCGGGAAAATCGGATATCGGCATTGGATTAGTGGAGGAGCACTCGATATTTTGCAGCCGGATCTTTGTTCTTCCGGAGGTTTTACTGAATGCAAAAAAATAGCGGCAATGGCTCAAGCCTATAATACGATGCTTATCCCTCATGTATGGGGCTCCGGGATAGGGCTGGCCGCATCCTTACAATATATTGCTTCGCTTCCCCCGGCACCGTTATCTTTAAATCCATTGGAACCTTATTTGGAATATGATCAATCGTCTCATCCATTCCGCGAAGATTTAATTTTCCATGCGATTCAAATGGAGGATGGAATGGTGAAAATACCTGAAAAGCCTGGATTAGGGATTGAAATCAATCGTGATGTGATTGAGAAATACAGCGTTCGTGTCTTTCGGTAGCAGTTGAGCTAAGGGGCACCCCTGGTCATTCTACTTACTCTCCTCTGACGCATGAATAAAAAAGAGCTCGGCAAAAGGGTTGCTTCTCCCTTTAAGCCGAGCTCTCAACAGTTAGTGAGGCTAGTATTACTGATCCGTATCAGCTGGATACACGCCGTTTTCATCGTGTGTTTCCGCGCCGGTAATCGGCGGATTGAATACGCATACCATGCGCATGTCTGTTTTGGCGCGGAGAAGGTGCTCATCGTGCTGATCAAGGGCATAAATTTCATCTTTCTTGATCGGCCATACTTTATTGTCCTTTAATGTGACGACTTCTCCTTCCCCTTCAATGCAATAAACGGCTTCAAGGTGATTCTGGTACCAAATATGGGTTTCTGTACCTGCTTTAATGATTGTATCGTGGACAGAATAACCCATCCCGTCTTTCTTTAAAAGCAGGCGGCGACTCGTCCAGTTGTCTGCCTTTACTTCCTGATCTGTTCCAATAATGTCTTTTAGGGCAACTACTTTCATCTATGATAACCTCCATCAATGTCTGTTTCGTATTTTAGTGTGGTGTATAGCATTTTGTTTATGAACCGACAAGCTCCTTCGCTCCAACGACGGATTTGACGCTTTCCTCAAGGATGTGCACGCCTTTTTCGAGGCCTTCATCATCAATGTTAATCGGCGGGAAGAGCTTAAAGACTTCATCCTCAGGTCCCGATGTTTCCATAATCAAGCCGCGCTGGAATGCTTCGGCTGTCACTTTGGAAGCGAATCCTTCAATTTCCGAAGCGACGCCGGCCATGAAGCCTCTGCCGCGAACCTCGCCTTTCATTTCCGGATACATATCGACGAGCTTTTGCAACGTCGCTTTGATGACCTTGGCTTTTTCCTGAACATTTCTTTCCAATGTGTCATCTTTCCAGTATGATAATGCCGCAGTGGCGGTAACGAAGGCGTGGTTGTTACCACGGAATGTTCCGTTATGCTCGCCGGGATCCCAAATATCCAAATCAGGGCGGATCAAGGTGATCGCAAGCGGTGTACCGTACCCGCCGATGGACTTCGACAGACAAATAATATCTGGCTTAATTCCAGCCTGCTCGAAGCTGAAGAATGTACCTGTACGGCCGACGCCGGCTTGCACATCATCTACAATAAGCAGAATATCCCAACGTTTGCAAATCGCTTCAATCCGTTGCAGCCACTCGAAGCGGGCGGCATTTATTCCACCTTCGCCTTGAACGGTCTCAAGAATCATCGCGGCTGGAATCGCTACACCGCTGCCCCGGTCCTCAAGGAAACGCTCAAGGTACTCCAGGTCATCGAGACTGTCGGAGACGAAGTTATCATAAGGCATTGTTACGACATGCTGTAACGGGACGCCGGCTCCTTTTCGTTTAAATGAATTTCCCGTCACTGAGAGAGACCCGATCGTCATCCCGTGAAAGCCATTCGTGAAGCTGATAATATCCGTACGTCCGGTCGCTTTCCGGGCAAGCTTCAATGCGCTTTCTACTGTGTTCGTTCCGGTTGGGCCGGGAAACATAATTTTATATTCCATGTTTCGCGGCTTTAAAATAACATTATTGAAGGTTTCAAGAAATTCAGCTTTCGGTGCTGTAGCCATATCAAGTGAATGGGTAACACCGTCGCTGAGAATATATTCGACTAATTTCTCCTTCATATATGGATCATTATGACCATAGTTCAGCGCGCCGGCACCTGAGAAGAAGTCAATATATTCTTTTCCGGCTTCATCCCACATTTTATAACCTTTTGCTTTCGTAAAAACAGTTGGAAAGCTGCGGCAATAACTACGTACCTCGGATTCAAGCTCTTCAAAAACCTTCATATCTGTTTTCGTCATGTTTATGTTTTCCTCCTTATTCATACATTAATACCTATACTGGGTAACGTATTTGAACAACTACTTTATTCCCCGCTTATCAATCAAGTAAACCTATTTTTTGAGATTTTTTTCAATTGGACCTATTCGAAAAGCTAATTCTTTTTCGTGATGATTACCTGGAAACAGATCTTCAGAGAAACATTCGGTCACTTCGCAATTCGTTTGATAGGTTCGCGCTAAGCGGCGGAAAAGAGCCTGGGATGCTTCATTAGAAGGAGTGATCGTCGCTTCCACGTACGAAATCGCCTTTTTCTGGCGCTCGACAAGTTCTTGCAGCATTTTGGAAGCAAGCCCCTTGCCGCGTTGCGAAGCATCTACTCCAATTTGCCAAACGAAAACAGCATCCTGTCGTTCTGGAGGAATAAAAGCTGTAATAAAGCCGACGAGAGTATCACCCTCTTTTGCGACTACACATGTATCGGCGAAAAATTCACACATCATGATGTATTTATAAGCAGAATTCTGATCTAAAGTCGATTGATTGACCAATTCCCACATTGCAGCGCCATCTTCAACAGTAGGTTTATCGAAATGAATTTTTTCGACTGTTGCTGTTGCAGATGTTAGTTGATTTTTAATAGTGATTGCCCTCCTTACGTCCAATTTTTTTCACATTTTTATCATACGGGGATGGAGAAAAGATCGCAACTTAGCTTATTACGGATTAATCGGCTTAAGACACTCTTAGGTCTGATTAGAGAGACTAAGGGCAGTCATCGCTGTAAATACTGCTAAATGGTTAACATTTCTAACAAATTGAAAAAAAGCGAAAATTGATTTTTGGCGAAAGGTCAATATTGATAAGGGGTTCGCCGGTTTTATTAAAAAGAAGACAGAAAAAAAAGCGCCCGAATGTTTTACTCGTGCGCTTTCGACAAGCTTATTCATCTTTCTTGCTTTCTCACTTTTTCCTGCTTCATTGCCTCATCAGCAGCGTGGAATTCTGAAGCGTAATTCACTTCCTGAGCCTTTTTCAAGGTGGAATATTCTTCTTTGACCTGTTTTTTCTTACTCTCCATCTGTATCACCACATTTCCTTATAAGCTGTTTATAGGTTATGCAATCTCAAATGGGATATACTTCAAGCTTTTGCCACGGTCCTATACTTTTCCTACGCCTCTTTTGCCCCGAGCTCGTCAAGTGTAGGCTGTGCCGTTCTCATCATATAAAGATGGTACTGGTCTTTTTCAATTTGAAAAAGATGATAATGATCGCCTGATTGGTTAATCATCCGGTAAAGGTCGGGACGCAGTTCATTCGCTAGTGAACAATAAGGCAGCTTTTGTGCAGCCATTGTTGAGCGGATGTTTTCTTTACGAATCCGCATGAAAACGGTTTGAATATCACCGCTGAAAAATAGTTCACTAAAAAAAGCTTCCTTCGCCAATTTGTTATAGCCCTTCCCAAAATAAGGCTTTCCGATCCAAGTACCGAGGAATCCGCTGCCGTTTTCAATATCGTATAACGTGATGGCCCCGATAGGTGCGCCCCATTCATCAACAATTGTCCGGGAGATGAGTTCGCCGCGTTCTTCTGCTTCGATTGTCTGTTTTGTCAGAAAGACGAATTCATCATAGGAAGACACTTTTTGCCGAACGAAAGGAAATACAGCCGGATCTATTAACAGGTCATACATAACATGACAATCAGCGACGTCTCGTTTCTTTAAAGTCATCAAAAAAACCCCCTTTGGACATGGGGGCAGAACATTGGCACACCCCCGAATTTAACGATGAAACGAATCAAATTCAACTTGCAGACTGGCGGTGACCAAAAACCTTACAAATGTTCAAATAACTCTATATATGTTTAAATATTAAGATTAAACGTGTTTATTGATGTTGAATCATTGAATAAGGCTGATATTCGCTTGTATGCTCTTGAATACTTCTATATATTAATGGTTTTTCTTAAAAAAAGATACACTTTTTTATTAATTTTTTGTGAAAAATTTTCTCTTTTTTAGTGATTTTTTAACAGATCTTCTAAAGCCTGCTTTGCGTGCGGGAAATGATACTCGTAGCCGTGTCTTTTCGCCTTCTCAGGCAGAACCTGTTGTCCGTCTAAAACGAGCGTGCTCATCTCTCCAAGCAAGGCTTTTAAGGCAAAAGCAGGGGCCGGAAGCCAATGGGGACGTTGAAGAACAGCAGCGATTGTTTTGCCGAACTCCTTCATTTGCAGCGGCGCGGGAGCGGTCAGGTTGAGCGGCCCTTCCACCTCCTGATTTGTAAGGGCAAAGTCAATCATGCCGATGACATCGCGAATATGAATCCAGCTTACCCACTGGTTGCCCGACCCTAGAGTCCCTCCGGCAAATAATTGATAAGGAAGCAGCATTCTTTGCAGCGCACCTTCCTCCTTGTCGAGGACGATACCTAAACGGCAATAGACAACCCGGATACCGAGAGAGCGCGCGCTGCCGGCTTCATTTTCCCAGCGCTGGACAACATCGGATAGAAAGTCCGAGTCGACAGGGGCGGAATCTTCCTTGAAAACGGCTGTCTCCGAATGGCCGTAATAGCCGATCGCAGAAGCGTTAATCAGTACTTCCGGTTTCTTATCCAATGCGTTAAACAGATCAATGACCGCCCGGGTAGACTCGATCCTGCTCTGTAAAATGCGCTGTTTTCTTTTGGCGGTCCAGCGCCCCGCGCCTATTGATTCTCCAGCTAAATTGACAAAGGCATCAATTCCTTCCAGCAGTTGTTCCGGCCTCGCCGTTTCATTGAGCCATTCCACAAAGGTAATTCCGCTTTTCGATGGCTTATTGCCCGCGTTTCTTGTTAAAATGTAAACAGTATGACCTTGCTTGACGAAATGCTCGGACAGCTTTGTACCAATAAAGCCCGAGCCCCCGGCTATCGCAATTTTCATCGTGCATCCCTCCTGATTATTCTCTACCCTTTCAACGCTAAGAGTAGACAGTGTTATGCTTATTATAGAACAGGGAGGTGCTCCCATGGCGGCGATCATCACAAAAATTACGGCACAAAAGCGAAATAAGGCCCGTTACAACCTTTATCTTGATCGTGGATCAGGAGAAGAGTATGCCTGCAGTGTGGACGAGGATGTCCTTATTAAGTACCATTTGCGAAAAGGATTAGAGATTCAGGAAGAGGAACTGATCCGGCTGCTTGAAGAAGATGAAATGAAAAAGGCGTATCATCTCGCTCTCCATTATTTATCGTACCGGATGCGTTCGATTGCCGAGGTGCGCGATTATTTGCAGAAAAAAGAAAAGAAAGCAAGCGATATTGAAGCGGTTATTGCCAATTTACTTGAACAACAGCTGTTGAATGACGGGGAGTTTGCCCGTGCCTACATCCGTTCGAAAAAAAACAGTCTGCTGAGAGGGCCTTTTAAATTAAAGCAGGAGCTGCTGCAAAAGGGTGTGAAGGCTGATGTTGTTGACGAGGCGCTGATGGAATTTCCCCCTGGCGAACAGCAGGAGCGGATTGCAGCCTGGCTGCAAAAGCAGCAATCGCGCAGTCCGAAGCTGTCCGAACAGGCGTGGCGGACTAAATTGGCAAATCAATTGATGAGCAAAGGCTTTACCCATGAGGTGATTACGGCGGCCTTCCAGCAGGTCGAGCTTACAAACAGCGCGGATGAGGAATGGGATGCGATTATGTATCAAGGGGAGAAGCTTTTACGGAAATATACGAAATATGAGGGATGGGAACGGCAACAGAGAATCAAACAGGCCTTATACCGCAAAGGATTTTCACTTGAAATCATCGAGCGGTTTTTAACGGAACAGGAGCTAAAGTAGCTTATTTTGTCACAGGTTTGTGGTTGTCTTATAATGATCGTACAGAGAGGAATGACGAGATGGATACGAAACGCTTCAGTGAAATGTCAGAATTTGAATTAAAGCAGGAAATCGCCGCTTTAAATGAAAAGGCAAAAAAAGCAGAGCAATTAGGGATGATGAATGAATTTGCTGTTCATGAGAGAAGAATGCTGATGGCAAAAGCGTATTTGCTTGATCCGAATGATTTTCAACCGGGGAAAACATATCTCCTGACCGATGGAGAATCGAGCTTTCAAATATCCTATTTAAATGGCCACTTTGCCTGGGGATACCGCAATGACGGGACAGAGCTTGAAGCCGTTCCGATTTCCCTGTTGGCGAAGGAGAAATAAAAAAAACAGCGGTTTCGTCTGCGCAAATCCTATACCGAATAAAACGTTCGGTATAGGAATTTAAAACTGGACGCAGACTTTGCACACTGACGTATTTGCTATCTTTGACGTTTTCTTACGTTGTTTTTGAGCACAATCTCATGCTGAGTCATTTGTGTTTCCCCATTCACCTGATCTGCGGCATGCTTTGGATTGGCACGAGGGGAGTCGAAGGGATCTTTATAGCGAACGAATTGTTTCTCCTTACCCATAGCTGGCACCTCCGTCATCAGATAAGCTTATTTCCCGCCTTTGCGCATACGGTCGCGCGGGTGGGTGTTGATCGTGCCGTCTGCACGAAGCGACTGATGTTCATTATGATTTGGTGATTGTCCTGCAAATGATTTATGATTCGGAAAGCCCTTCGCTTTGTTTCGCATTTTTGTCAGCCCCCCTTGTGAAGTGCTCAACTGTAGTATAAGTAAACAGGTTCCGCACTATGTTGTATAAAGATTGTCAAAGGAGGAAGAACCGGTGGAGGATCAGTTCCGCAAGTTAACAGAACAGTTATTATCAGTCAATCAGGAGCTTTCCACGGGACAGGCGCGTACGTGGGTAGAAAGCCTATGGGAAGATTTTGAAGCGACGCGGGCTAAAGGAGGCTGGAGCTATAAAGGCCCTGAAGTGACCGCGCAGATTGTCAGCAAGTGGATTAACCAGTACGGTCCTCATTTGCATCGTTATCAGCCCCGCGATAAAAAATTCGCTCATCTTAACAAAGAAGACGAGCTAAAACAGTAAAGGGTGTACGCCTTTAAAGGGTTGTTTTTCCTTTTGACGTACACCCGAAACTTAACAGGCTATTCAGTTACAACATTTAATTTTTTTTGCAAAGTCTCCTCGCTGAATACCCAGCCTGTGTAGGAGCTGACAATTTCCAAATCCTTTGTCAGCTGAACAATGGCGACAAAGGGGTAATGTCCTTTACTACGGTAGCGTAAGTCAACGAAGCGGACTTCGGTTAACTCACCTTTCTCCTCAACTTCCCAGCGATAAGTCGGGGAAAAGGAGAGAAAGGCTGCTAAATTTGGATCACGCCTGGCCGCAGAAATAACCGGAATATCTGGAATCGGATCAAATGAGTATTTCTCAAAGTACTCAATTTTGTTATTGCGTGATTCAGCGACATATAACAGCTCCGGTGTCCGAATGACAAGGTGCCACTGGTTCCAGCGAATCGAAGGAGAGACAAAAACATGGGTTGCATCTGGATGCAGCCTTTTCGCATGTTTGTCGACTTTCTTCTTTTCGAATATTCGCCAGCTGTAGTAAAGCACAAGGAGAAGATAAAGAATGAAAAAGGTCGGTCCGGCTGCAGCGCCGAATGCCCAGAGCGCAAAAGCTGCCAAGTGACTAAAAAAGATAAACGGGTCAAAGATGTTAATGACACCGAGCGCAATCCATTTATTTGAAATAGGTCTGAGCGCCTGTGTACCGTAAGAGTTGAAAATATCCACAAAGACATGGAGCACAACGGCAATAAAGGACCAAAGCAGCACGAGCTGCCAGTTAGTTTCAGGAGTAAATGCGACAATGCCTGCTGTAATAAGCAGGGGCCAGATAAAAAGAGCAGGCAGGGAATGAGTAATCCCGCGGTGATTTCGAATGTAGACCGCGTTGTTACGCAGCTTTAACACCGTATCGAAATCAGGCGCCTGAGAACCGATGATCGTCGCAATCATAATCGAAGTAGGCAGCAATGGATCATTTGCGATTGTAGGGTCGAGAGTCGCTAAGCCGCCAAGAGAGAGGCCCATGACAACATGTGTTCCAGTATCCAAGTTTGCAGACCTCCTTGTTAACATGAAAGCAAAATCAATGTCAGCCGATAAAGAACAGCCGGAAATTAGTTTTCTTATACTATAATGTATTTATACCCGGTTAAGCAACGGCTAAAAGAGGAGTTATAAAAATATGACAAAACCTTTACAAATTTTTATGGAATATAAGGTGAAAGAGGCGCAAATTGGGCGATATGAAGAGGCGATGAAGGAAATTATTCAGGTGCTGCCCGAATACGGCGCAAGTCAGATCGAGTGGTTTGTGGCCGAGGATCAGCCTCATCTTTATGTGGAAATGTTTGCAGTGCCGACATTATCGCATTATCATGTATTAAAAAAATTGCGGAGATCAGAGGAGCATTCGCTCTTTCGGAAGATCGCGCCCTATATTGAAGGTGGAGCGGAAAACATTCATTGCTGGGCGTTTCAACGGAAAGAATAAGAGGAGGAAAAGAGTGGAGAACGAACTGCTGCAAGATTTTGCAACTGAGTCATTTAGAGAGAGTTTGGTCAACTGGTTTTATGAAAATCAACGGATATTGCCGTGGCGGGAGTCAAAGGACGCCTACAGAGTGTGGGTATCGGAGATCATGCTCCAGCAAACGAGAGTCGAGACGGTTATTCCGTATTATGAAGCGTTTATGCGGCGCTTCCCTACCGCGGAGGATTTAGCGGCGGCGGATGAAGAGGACATTTTGAAAGCGTGGGAAGGGCTAGGCTATTATTCCCGCGTGCGCAATTTGCAAAGCGCGGTGAAGGAAGTCGTCGAACAATATGGCGGAAAGGTGCCCGATACAAAAGAAGAAATCTCCTCTTTAAAAGGGGTAGGCCCTTATACGGCGGGAGCGATTTTAAGCATTGCTTACGGCAAACCGGAACCGGCCGTTGATGGAAATGTGATGAGGGTGCTTTCGCGGATTTTGCTGATTGAGGAAGACATCGCGAAGCCGGCAGCGAGAAAACGGTTTGAACAGGTATTATATGAGCTGATTTCCAAAGAGGACCCGTCAGCCTTTAATCAAGGGTTGATGGAGCTGGGCGCATTGATTTGCACGCCTCGTTCCCCTGGCTGTCTGTTATGCCCCGTACGTCCGCATTGCCGGGCTTACGAGGCGGGTGTCCAGGAAGGATTGCCGATTAAGTCAAAAAAGAAAAAGCCGTTACCGAAGCTGATGGCGGCGCTGATTGTGCGCAATGAGGAGGGCGAAGTGCTGATTGAAAAGCGACCCGCCGAAGGGCTTCTGGCACGGCTGTGGCAGTTTCCGAATATCGAAACGGCCGGCGTGGCCACTCAGAAGGAGGAGCTGGCCGCCTGGGCAGAGGAGCAGTTCCAGGTGGAAGCGCTGAGCAAGCCGGTGCAGACAGTCGAGCATGTGTTTTCTCATTTGATCTGGCAAATTACAGTATATGAAGCGAGGGTGAAAGGTCGTCCAATTGGAGAAAGCGAAAGTAGGAGATGGGTATCAAAACAGGAAATTGAGCAATTCGCATTCCCGGTTTCCCATCAGAAAATCATTCAGCATTCAATTTAGGAGGAAACGAGATGGAGCTTTATCTGGCTGACAAGGTCGTTCTTGTAACAGGCGGTTCAAAAGGAATCGGACGGGCCATCGCGGCCGCTTTTAAAGCGGAAGGCGCTGAAGTGGCGATCGTCGGGCGTGGAAAAGAAGCGCTTGAACAAGCGCGCAAGGAGCTTGATGTTTTCGCGATTGAGGGTGATGTGACGAAGGAAGAGGACCGACGACAGATGATTGACGAAGTCATCAAACAATGGGGACGAATTGATATTCTGATCAATAATGCCGGCGGAAGCAACGGGACGACGGTCGCTAATACGGATGTCGCCTTGTTCTATGAAGCGATGGAGCTGAATTATTTTTCGGCGGTTGCCTTAAGCAAGCTCGTCCTGCCTTATATGAAAGAAAGGCGCTCCGGCTGCATTGTTAATATTACCTCGATTTTCGGCAGGGAATCCGGAGGAAAGACGACTTACAATAATGCGAAAGCAGCTTTAATCAGTTTCACAAAGGCTTTAGCTGACGAAGCAATTGCCGATGGAGTCCGGGTTAACGGCGTAGCGCCAGGCTCCATTCTCCATCCAAGCGGAAACTGGCAAAAAAGACTCGAAGAAAACCCTGAGAAAATCAACCGCTTTATTAATGATCAAATTCCAGCCCGGCGGTTTGGCACACCGGAAGAAATTGCCGACGTAGTGACGTTTTTAGCCTCGGACAGAGCAAGCTGGATTGTCGGGGCGACGCTCAACGTCGACGGCGGACAATCAAAAGCTTTTTAAAGCTTTTCTTAAGCTCGAAGCAGTGAGCGGAACCGCCACGCTCTCTTTTAACAGCTTCCTCACAACGGGCTTATGGTGAGTGAAGCCACTGAAAAACCTCTTTTTCCGTAACTCGAAGAAGAGTAATGGCTCCGCGCGTTGCTTCGAGAAACCCACTCGTAGCAAGGCTTTCAAAATCAGGCAACGGCTACGCTCATTACGAAAAAGCTGTTGAAAAAGTGAAAATCGTACTTTTTCAGCAGCTTCTCCTCTCTAAGCTTTTAAAGACATGTAGCGCCTCCGTTCATTGCATAAAAGAAGTGTCCCAAAGAATTTTTGGGACACTTCTTTATTGATCATCATTAATCAGGTGGATTTCGCTTATTTTTTGCTTTGTTTCAGCGGTGCCGAGGCGGTACAGCTCTTCAAAGACATCATTTAGTCCGCGCTGGAATTCGTTTTTATCGGCGTCGCCTGTTTCATCATCAAAATGCCGGAAGGAAAAGAGGTTCCCAAGTTCAACATCATGGGCCTGAACCTGGTGCAGCAGATCTTCCAGCGCTTTCTTTTCAGCAGGCGTCGCTTCAATTTCATATTCAATCAGTTGTCCGTCATCGACACGGGTCGGGCTGATCGTATCCATACTGATCGGATTTAAATTCACATAATATAATTGTTTTTCCATGAGCCTACTCCCCTTTCTAGCCTTAGCATGTCCAGTTTTGACAAAGATACCCGAACGCCGGGGAGCTGATTGGCGATGAAAGAAAAGGCTGTCCCTGACTCGCTTGAGCAAAGTCCGGGGCAGCCTTTTTCCGTTTGCACCCTCATCAGTGAGAGAGGATGATTCGTCCATTAATTTTCTTTTGTTCCACAAGCTCGTGAGCAGTGGCCGGTTCCGAGAATGGGAGCAATTTGCCGACATGCGCCTGTAAGGTGCCCGCCGCGAACTTTTCAGCAATCTCCTGCCCGGCCCGTTTCATTTCTTCAATTGGTGCAGTTAATAAAAGAATTCCTTGCAGGGAAGCATTTTTTGCGTTCAGCATCCGCCAAGGCAAGGTCGGAGTGTTGTCAACCGGAGAACCAATTGTCACGATCCGCCCGCCGGTGGCAATCATCTCTAAATCCTTTTCGATATTTTCACTTAATGACATATCAAGAATCAGATCGACGCCTTTTTGCTCCGTCAGCTCTTTCGCGCGCTCTACAAGATCCTCCTCCTTGTACATAATCACATTATCGGCGCCCGCTTCCTTGGCGAGTTTCGCTTTTTCGTCATCGCCAGCTGTGGCAATAACATGAGCACCTGACTGTTTCGCAAGCTGAACGGCTGCATGGCCGACGGCTCCCGCTGCGCCAAAGATGAGAACCGACTGGTTCGGTTGCAAGTCTCCACGATAATAAAGCGAAAGATGGGCGGTCATGAACGGCATTGCCAGCGCGGCCCCGTCCGTGAAGGTAGTATTCTCAGGAAGCGGGAAGACGAGCTCATGTGATACAGCGGCAAATTCCGCCGATGAGCCTTTAGCTCCCGTCGCCCAGACGCGGTCGCCAACAGCGACTCCGGTGACAGAGGAACCGATTTCGACAACTTCTCCCGCCAGGTCAAAATGAGGAATATGAGGGAAACTGTCGACAGGGCGAATCCCTTTCCGGAAATATGTATCAACTGGGTTTACTCCACTCGCTTTTACCGCAATAAGAACTTCATTTGCCTGAATAACCGGCTTTTCGACTTCTGCTACCTTTAAGACAGAAGGATCTCCATATTGTTCGTATACGATTGCTTTCATGACTATCGCTCCTTTTCAATAAACTAAACGCTTTCAATTTTCATTTTATACGAATGTTTCGAAAAAACATATAATCTTGCTTTAAAAAGTTAAGGTTTCCTTTACAACTGGTTATCGTTTCAATTTGGAACGGAATTTTGTTTCAAAACGAAACAAGAAACACTTTCCGGTGTTGCTAGTCAGCGTTTTAATGGGGATTTCAAGTTGGCACGGTCATTGCATACTAATAACGTGAAATGATTCTGCAATTGAAGGAGAGAGCTCAAATGTTTTCAGAAAAAATGGATTTGCGTTTGCCTGGTCCGGTTCAAGTGCCGAAAGAAATTCAGCGCGCCATGCTGCAAAGCTTCGACAGTCCGATGATGGATTATCGGAACCCTCAGTTTCAGGAAGTGCTGCAACAGACAATTCAAAAAGCGAAAATGATTTTTCAAACGGAAAATTTAGTTATTCCGTTAACATCAAGTGGAGCGTCGGCGCTTGAGGCGGCGATTGTCAACACGGTCGGGAAGAACGATACGATCATCCTCTGTGTGATTGGCTACTTTGGGGAGTATTTGCAGAAGATCACAAACCATATCGGCTGTAACGTCGTGCGGATCGAGGCGGAATGGGGTGAGGTCATTGACCCTGAAGATGTCCGCAAGGCGCTGAAGGAGCATCCGGAAGCGAAGGCAGTTTTCGCCACTCATTGTGAAACGTCGACCTCCGCGCTTAATCCAATCAAAGAGATTGCCGCCATCGTAAAAGAGACCGACGCTTTATTTTTAGTTGATGCGGTCAGCTCGATTGTCGGTGCCCCCTTATATATGGATGAATGGGGGATTGACATCGTCGCGACAGGTGGGCAAAAAGCGTTAATGCTACCGCCTGGTCTGGCTTTGATTACGGTCAGTGAAAAGGGCTGGAATGTAATTGACCAGCAGGACTGTCCATCCTTCTACTTTGATTTATCTGCCTATCGCAAAAGCCTCGATGCCGGAGTGGGCACGCCTTACACTCCTAATATCGCTCTCGTAAGCGGCTTGCTTGAAGCATGCAATATGATCGAACGAGGGGGAGGAATGGAACAGGAATTCAAGCGTCACGCCGCCCTGCGCGACATGACACGGGCGGGGGTCCGCGCATTAGGGGTTGAATTATTAGTCGCCGACGAAGCAGCCAGTCCGACGCTAACCGCGGTAAAGCTGGAGGAAGCAGACGAGTTTCGCAAGCTGATGCGTGAAACCTTTCATATTGCGCTGGGGGGCGGACTTGGAAAAGTAAAAAACAAAATAGTGCGGCTTGGTCATATGGGCTATACAGATGCAGCCGATATTTTGAAAATGTTCGCCGCAATTGAATTGGGATTGAGACAGTCCGGCCATGACGTTGAACTCGGGGCCGGGGTCGCAGCCGCGCAAAAGCAATGGCTTGAAAATCCAAATTGTTAATAAAATTCCAAAATTCAAACTTGCTCGTTTCATTGCGTGCTATGATAGAACTATCAAGTCGCAAGGGGTGGACGACATGTCTGAAATCGTTATTTTAGCTCCAATAAACGAATTGGTAGAAGTTGCTCAGGAAGCCTGTGAGAAAACGGGAGAACAAATCCCGATCAAAAAAGTTTCTCTTGCAGAAGCGGTTCACATCGCGAAACAATGCGAACAGGCCGGAGCTGAGATCATTATTAGCCGCGGCACAGTAGGCTCGACGATCAGCGGTTCCGATATTACGATTCCGGTCGTGCAAATTCCGATTACAGGTTATGATTTGCTGCGGACGATCATGAAAGCGTTTAAATACGGAATGAAGGTCGGCATTGCCGATACGGCTGAAGTATTGCAAGGAGTGGAAAGCATCGAGGCCTCTCTTGGACGGAAAATCGAAAAAGTTCAGGTAAATACATTGGAGGAAGTCAAAGCGGGCGTCGCGGAATTGCTTGAGCGTAAGATTGATGTATTGATCGGCAAAAACATTTACGTCAACGAGGTGAAAGAGACTGATGTTAAAACGGTCATGCTTTCATCCGGTGTTGAATCAGTCATTCAGGCAATCAACGAAGCGAAAAGCTTAATCGACGTAAGACGGGCGGAAATCTCGCGGACAAAGCAGCTGAAAGCGATTCTTGATTTTATCGCGGAAGGAGTCATCGCTGTTGATGATAAAGGAATTATCACCGTCTGCAATCCTCCTGTCAGCAACATTCTAAATATTCCGTATGATCGCCTGATTGGAAGGCCGATTGAAGAGGTGTTTTCAAACTCGCGTATTAAAAAGGTCATCGCCACCGGAAAAGAAGAGTTGAACCGGATTCAGGAGGAAAACGGCGTTAAGATTATTACGAATCAGATTCCGATCAGGCATGAAAATAGCGTGTTCGGCGCGGTTTGCACCTTTCAGGAGCTTCAGGTGCTGCAGCGCCAGGAGCAGGAAATCCGGAAAAAGCTGCTTCATCGCGGTCATGTGACGAAATACCGCTTTGAGAATATCGTCGGCAAAAGCCCTGTTTTTTTAGAAGCGCTGGAAAAGGTGAGACGTTACTCACAAGTCGACTCCACAGTGCTATTGACCGGTGAAACAGGAGTGGGAAAGGAAGTGTTCGCCCACTTGCTCCACGCCTACAGCAAGCGTTCGGACGGTCCATTCGTCGCTGTTAACTGCGCCGCGATCCCGGCCAATTTGCTGGAAAGTGAGCTGTTCGGCTATGTCGACGGCGCTTTTACCGGAGCGAGAAAAGGCGGGAAGACAGGGCTGTTCGAGCTTGCCCATCGCGGCACGATTTTTCTTGATGAAATTGGTGAACTGGATGAATCGTTGCAGGCACAGCTGCTTCGCGTTCTTCAGGAAGGAGAGGTCATGCGGCTTGGCGATGAGCGCGTCATTCCGATTGATATTCGGGTGATTGCGGCGAGCAACCGCGACTTCGCCAAAATGATGGAAGAAGCCAAATTCCGTGCTGATCTCTATTACCGCCTTAATATTCTCGACATTATCATTCCTGCGCTGCGGGAGCGGGCCGACGACATTCCACTATTATGTGATTATTTCATCGCCGAGCTTACGCCAAGCATCCAGCGGGAGATCAAAGGCTTCGATCAGGAAGCGTTGACGCTCTTGCAGCGCTACCAATGGCCTGGAAACATCAGACAGCTGCGCAATGTCGTCGAGCGCTCGATGATTCTCTCGCCGGAGAGCACGATCAGCGCAGAAACGGTAAAAGTCGCCGGCGGAAAAGATTTTGCTGACTATATCGCAGCGGAAAAAGGAGAGGCACAAGATCAGGGGAAGCTGCAAAATTTTGAACGCGATTATATTCTCCAGGTGCTGAAGCAGGTGAATGGAAATAAGACGGAAGCGGCGAAAATACTTGGCATTGGCCGGACGACGTTATGGCGCAAAATCAATAATAAATAAAGGAGAATGGCCTATGAAGGATACAATGATATCTTCCTTGTTGGACGACAAAGTGATTACCCGCCTGAAGGAAATCTTCGGCGCCGATCGTGTCATGACAGGGAAAACTGATATGATCACTTACTCATATGATGCTTCATTTGAAACGCAGCTTCATCCGCGGGAACCGGAAGTGGCGGTGATCGCTCTCTCAACCGAGGAAGTAAGCGAATGCGTCAAGCTGGCAAATGAATATCAGATCCCGGTCTATCCCCGCGGGGCCGCCACTGGGCAAACAGGGGGAGCTGTGTCGACGAAAGGCGGCATCATGATCGATCTGTCTAAGATGAACCGTATTGTAGAAATCGACTACAAAAATATGCAGGCGATCATCGAGCCAGGTGTGGTGCAAAATGATTTGAATGAAGCGTTGAAGCCATATGGACTGCGGTTTCCGCCTGATCCGGGAAGCGCCAATATGTGTACGATCGGCGGCATGGTCGCAAACAATTCGAGCGGGCTGCGCGCGGTGAAATACGGCGTGACACGGCATTATGTACTCGGCATGGAGGTTGTTCTTCCAACCGGCGAAGTGATCGTAACAGGGGGAGCGAAATCAAAGGCGTTAAAATCGGTTTCCGGCTATGACCTCGCTCACCTATTAATCGGTTCTGAAGGAACACTTGGCATAATGACCCGTTTACGGCTTAAGCTTCTGCCTCTTCCGGTGACGCGCGGGATCGTTTTATGCTCGTTCGAGCAGCTTGAGCAGGCCGGTGAAGCGGTCAACGCTGTCTTCTCGTCAGGACTTCAACCATCAGCGATTGAAATTATGGATTTCAACTGTACGAAGGCTGTGAAAATGATGAAGCCCGAAATCGATTTGCCGCTTGATTGTGAGGCCGTGCTCGTATTTGAGGTTGATGGGGCGAAGGAAGAAGTCACCTCTCAAGTCAACCGCTTAAAGAAAGTGGTAGAGCCTTATACGAATTTCCTTCGATTCAGCGATGAGCCGGATGAATGCGAGCAGCTTTGGCAGGCGAGAAAGCTCGTTGGCGCCTCCGTCGGTTTGCTGAAGCCAGGTGGTTTCAGAGTATATGGAGGAGAGGATATTTGCGTACCGATTTCGCGTTTGCCGGAAACGTTGCGGGCGATTCATAACATTGCCGAGAAATACGGAATAGTGTGCGGGATTTACGGTCATGTCGGCGATGGCAATATGCATACCGGCCCGGTCATTAACCGCAATAATGAGCTGGAAATGACAAATGTGCAAAAAATGATCGATGATATTCACGAGCTGGCGATTGAGATGGAAGGAACGACGACGGCTGAGCATGGAGTCGGGCTTGTCCGGGCGAAATATATGGATCTGGAGCACGGCGCGGCAATGGATGTAATGCGGGCGATTAAGAAAACGCTCGATCCGAACAATATTTTAAATCCGGGAAAAATGGCGTTGCCGAATTAAGAACCCTTTGGAGGTGAGGAAATGAAAACGCTAACAGCGGAAGAGTCAATGCATACGTGCGTGCGTTGCGGCGCATGCCGCGGTGTTTGTCCGACGCTCGATATTACGGGGAGGGAAGCGGATGGTCCGAGGGGACGGGTGCTGATGGCGCGGAGCCTGATTGAAGGCGAGATTCCGGTCAATCAGGAGATTAAGCAGCAGCTGGATCGCTGTCTTCTTTGCTCAGCCTGCGTTGATGCCTGTCCGATTGATGTGCAGGTGCCGGACATTGTTATGCTGGCGAAAGAGAAAGTCGCTGCTGCAGTCGAGAGCAGCACTGCCGTCGCAACCGATCTGGAGAAGCCGTCCTATCCGGTGCGGACCTTTAAAGATTTCTTCTTTGATAAAATCCTGCCGAACCAGAAGCGCCTGAATCAAGTCGGCCATTTGCTATGGTTCTATCAAAAAAGCGGGCTGCAAACGGTCACCCGCGGGCTTGGCATTATGAAGCTCTTTCCGGAACAGCTCCGGCTCATGGAGCGCATTACTCCGGCTGTGGAAGCGCCTCGTAAGCGAAAGCCGCATCCGGAATTTACCGCCCGTGCGAATACCGATGCACCGGCCAAAGCTCGTGTCGCTTTTTTTCAGGGCTGTATTATGGATGTAATGTTCAGAAAGACAAATGAAAATTCGATCAAGCTGCTGGCGAAAACCGGCTTTGACGTTGTCACACCGACATTGCAGAAATGCTGTGGGGCTCTTCATCATCACAGTGGCAAAGTCGACAAAACGATAGAGCTTGCCAAGCTGAATATCGAAGCGTTTGAAGAAGCGGAAGTTGATTATATTATTTCAAATGCAGGAGGCTGTGGCGCTGCATTAAAGGAATATGTTGATTTGTTTAGAGATGATCCCGAGTGGCTGCCGCGGGCGAAAGCTTTTTCGGCAAAAATTCGTGACATTAGTGAACTGATTTATGAGAAAGGGGAGATGCCGGAGACCGTCGGAAGAGGAGAGCGGGTCACCTATCAGCCGTCCTGTCATTTGCAATATGTGATGAAGGTGAAGGATGCGCCGGCAAAGCTTGTCAAAAAAGTGCCGGAGACCGAATATGTTGAGCTGGCCGATAAAAAGCTGTGCTGCGGCTCGGCGGGAATTTACAACCTGTTGCAGCCGAAGCTGGCCAATGACATCCTTGATAAAAAGATGAAGCATGTGCAGCAAACAGATTCGGCGGTACTTCTCACAGCTAATCCCGGCTGCTTTTTGCAAATGAAGCTTGGCATCCATAAAGAGGGAATGGAGGAACAAATCGAAGCAAAGCATGTTGTCGATTATTTAGTAGAGTCGATTGAAAGAGCTGAAGGAGATCAGGAGGAAAACAGCAAAATCATTGAGATACAAGGAGGAGATATTCGTGCAAAACTATGAGAAGGTTGGAAGTTTTCAAGTCGCTTCAGAGCTGTACCAGTTTATTAACACAGAAGCACTGCCGGACAGCGGTGTGGAGCAGCAGCAATTTTGGACTGATTTTGAAGCATTGGTTAAGGAGTTTGCACCGGAAAACAAAGCACTGCTTGCCGAGCGTGATGCCCTCCAGCAGAAAATTGACGACTGGTATCGGAAAAATGGTGGAGCATTTGAATTTGCGCAGTATAAATCCTTCCTGACAGAAATTGGCTACTTGGAGCCTGAGCCGGAGGATTTCCAAATTACGACCGATCAGGTTGATGTCGAATTTTCTAGCCAGGCGGGTCCGCAGCTCGTTGTTCCGGTTAATAACGCCCGCTATGCAATCAATGCCGCCAATGCCCGCTGGGGAAGCTTATATGATGCCCTTTACGGCACTGATGCGATTTCCGAAGAGGACGGGGCAGAGCGTGGGAAGGGATACAATCCCGTCCGTGGCGAAAAGGTTATTTCCTTTTCGAAAGATTTTCTTGATAAGACATTTCCTTTGGAAAACGGCTCTCATCATGAGGTGACAGACTATCGGCTGATCAATGGCCAACTTACGATTGCTCTTGAGAATGGTCAATCTGCCATCTTAGCTAATGAAGAAAAGTTTGTCGGCTATCAGGGAGCGCCGGATGCGCCAAGCTCGATTTTGCTGAAAAACAACGGCCTCCATATTGAGATTCAAATTGACCGGACACATCCTATCGGAAAAACAGACAAAGCCGGCGTGAAGGATATCGTCGTCGAAGCGGCGATTACAACGATCATGGATTGCGAGGATTCGGTGGCGGCGGTCGATGCGGAAGATAAAGTACTCGTGTACCGCAACTGGCTTGGGTTAATGAAAGGCGATCTTTCAGCGACCTTCGCCAAAGGAGGAAAGCAAATCACTCGTACGCTTCAGCCTGACCGTCAGTATACGACCGCCGCGGGAGATGAGATTACGCTGCGCGGACGTTCGATGATGCTCGTCCGCAATGTCGGCCATCTGATGACCATTAACGCCGTGCTCGACCAAAACGGCGAAGAAATTCCGGAGGGGATTCTTGACGCTGTCGTGACGAGCTTAATTGCGAAGCACACGCTGCTTGGCAATGGCATATACCAAAACTCGTCGGAAGGCTCCATTTATATTGTAAAACCGAAAATGCACGGCTCCAAAGAGGTAGCCTTTGCCAACACGTTATTTGCTCGCGTTGAGAAGATGCTCGGGCTGATGCCGAATACGCTGAAAATCGGCGTCATGGATGAAGAACGGCGGACATCGTTAAATTTAAAAGCGTGCATTCGAGAGGTGAAGGACAGAGTCGTCTTTATAAATACCGGCTTCCTTGACCGGACAGGGGATGAAATTCACACTTCGATGGAAGCGGGACCGATGATCCGGAAAAACGATATGAAATCGGCAACCTGGCTTGGCGCGTACGAAAAATCAAATGTGCAAACCGGATTGGAGACAGGGCTGCAAGGAAAAGCCCAGATCGGCAAAGGAATGTGGGCGATGCCTGATTTAATGAAGGCAATGCTTGAACAAAAATCAGCTCAGCTTGAAGCAGGGGCGAATACAGCCTGGGTGCCATCACCGACAGCGGCGGCCCTTCATGCTCTCCATTATCATGAGATTGATGTCATAGCCGTGCAAAATGAGCTGAAGCAGAAAGCCGAACGCTACCAAGATGCGATACTGGAGCTGCCTGTGGCGCAGGAGGCTCATTGGAGCGCGGAGGAGATTCAGCAGGAGCTTGATAATAACGCGCAAGGCATTCTCGGCTATGTCGTCCGCTGGGTGGAGCAGGGAGTCGGCTGCTCGAAGGTCCCTGACATTACGAATATCGGCTTGATGGAAGACCGGGCAACATTGAGGATTTCGAGCCAGCATATGGCGAACTGGCTCCGTCATGGTATTTGCACGGAAGAGCAAGTAGTGGAAACGCTGAAACGAATGGCGAAGGTTGTCGATGAACAAAACAGCCATGATCCGGCCTATCGTCCGATGGCAGCTAACTTTGACGAGTCCGTCGCTTTCCAGGCGGCAAAAGATTTGGTTTTTAGAGGAAGAGAGCAGCCGAATGGTTATACTGAGCCTATTTTGCATCAGCGTAGAATTGAATTTAAAGCGAAAACAGCGCAAAGAGCGTAACGGCTGACAAAAAAAGCATGTAATAAGGAGATGAAGGAAATGCGGACCATCAGAGAGAAGGCATTAGCCCTGCACAAGCAAGCGAATGGAAAACTAAGCGTTGATTTGAAAGTTGAGTTAAACAGTATGGAAGACTTAAGTTTAGCCTATTCTCCTGGGGTCGCAGAGCCGTGCACAGCTATTCACCAACATCCGGAGAAGGTTTATGATTATACGATAAAGGGCAACCTCGTCGGCATTATCTCCGATGGCACGTCGGTGCTTGGACTTGGCAATATCGGAGGCGAAGCTTCGATGCCGGTGATGGAAGGAAAGGCGGCTTTGTTTAAAGCATTTGCCAATATTGACGCGTTTCCGATTTGTTTAAACACGCAGGACCCGGACGACATTATTCAAACGGTTAAAGCGATGGAGCCGACATTCGGCGGCATTAATCTCGAGGATATTTCAGCGCCGAATTGTTTTATTATCGAGGAGCAGCTAAAGAAAGAGATGAACATTCCGGTTTTTCATGATGACCAGCACGGGACAGCAATCGTTACGGCAGCAGGCTTGCTCAATGCTTTAAACTATGTCAACAAGGAAATGGAAGATGTGACGGTAGTCGTCAATGGAGCGGGGGCAGCGGGCATCGCCATTACGAAATTGCTGCTGCGTATTGGAGTGAATGACCTGATTCTTTGTGATTCAAAGGGACCGATTCATCAAGGTCGAAGCGGTTTAAATGAAATGAAACAATCAATTGCCGGACAGACGAATCAACGGCAAATTTCTGCCTCACTCGCAGAAGCGGTCAAGGGGGCGGATGTATTTATTGGTGTCTCAGTTGCCGGAGCGCTGACAAGCGAGATGATTTCGACGATGAATGAAGACCCGATTATTTTTGCGATGGCGAATCCCCAGCCGGAAATCATGCCGGATGCTGCCAAGGCGGCCGGGGCAGCTGTCATCGGCACAGGGCGGTCAGATTTGCCGAATCAGGTGAACAATGTGCTCGCTTTCCCGGGTATTTTTAAAGGAGCATTGAGTGTGAGAGCTTCCGAGATCAACGAAGAAATGAAAATAGCGGCGGTATATGCGATCGCCAATTTAATTGAACGGGAAAGCCTCACAGCTGATTATGTGATTCCGAACGTATTCGACGCGCGCGTCGTTCCGGCAGTGGCCGAAGCAGTGGCACAAACGGCTATTGAAACAGGAGTCGCAAGAAGAGCTACAACAAGTGATGCGGTCATATAAGGGAGGAAGGATGCAATGAAATTTATCAGATATGAGCAAAATGGACAGATTCATCACGGTGTGCTTGAAGGCACAACGATTAAGAAAATTAGCGGGACAATTTTTGGAGCGTGGGAGGAGACGGGGGATACGGTCACGAGCTCAGATGTTCAGGTGCTGGCACCACTTGAACCGCGAAATATTATCGGCATCGGCGCGAACTTCGTTGGCCAAACGGATGATTTACCTGAAACATTGCCGGAGATTCCTGTCTTTTTCTTCAAGCCGACCTCGTCTGTCATCGGACCGGGGGAAGATATCGTGATACCCCCGGCGCTTGAGGAAGTAAAATTTGAATCAGAACTGGCGGTGATCATCGGCAAAGAAGCTAAAAATGTCCCCGAAGATAGCGTGCTTGATTACGTCTTCGGCTATACGGTGGCCAATGACGTCACAGCGCCGCAATATTTCCATGAAAATGGTCATTGGACAATCGGCAAAGCATTTGACACATTTATGCCGCTTGGACCTGTCATTGAGACGGAGCTTGATCCGTTTGGCGTGAATGTTACCGCGACACTGAACGGAGTCGAAAAGCAAAACAGTCCAACGAGCTTGATGATTGTTCCGATCAGAAAAATGATTTCTTATCTTTCGCAGGTGATGACGCTACAGCAAGGGGATGTAATCCTGACCGGCAGTCCGCTCGGAGCGGAATTTGTGCGGGATGGAGATCAGATTGAGTGTGAAATAAAGGAAATCGGCGTTCTGAGAAATACGTTTGTCGCAGAGTGAGGGAGAGGCATAACGAGGCAGCATACAGCAGCAACGGCTCCGCTCATTGCTTAAAGGCTAGGATAAAAGGTTAAAAAACAACCTTTTATCCTAGCCTCTTTTTCGTTTCTAAATGAAACGGAGCGTGAACAAGATGGTGCAATAAGAAACATTTTTTATGTGAGAAGCAGAGAAATCACACAGGATTCCAAGCTTTTTTTGCTGGTACGTTTTTTGCATGCAACTATCAATGGGACGCAATTCATGATCTGAGGGGGTGGAACAGATGGGTTGATGTTAGAAGCTGCAAGATAATGATAGCGCTTTCTTTTTTGTTATTGGAACCGAACCAAAGAAATGGGGGAGATCATTGTGCAAATGAAAAAAATCGTAATTCCGTTTCTGTTATTAGCAATGGTTGTACTGATGCAAGCCTGTGGAGGAGGCGCGACGGATGAAGCCGCCGCCGGAGAAGGGACTACGGAGGAAGGGTCGGGCTCTGCCAGCGGATATCCGGAGAGGCCGATTGAAATTATTGTTGGGTTTGGGGCCGGTGGCGGCAGCGATAATTTTGCAAGAGCGATTGCCAAGGAACTCGAAGATATCCTCGATGCGACGGTCAACATTGTAAACCTTGAAGGGGCGGCTGGAATCCACGCTGCCGATCATGTCGCCCGCGCACCGGCTGATGGCTATACGATCTGGTCCATGACTTCGAACTATCCGATCAATCTTGCTTCTGGCAGCACTCCTCATGAGTTAAGCACGTATAAGGCAATTGGTCGTGTCCAGCACGACACGATGGCTTTTCATGCGTTGAGTGATGGCAGGTTTGCGGACATTGATGATCTGATTGCTCAGGCAAAGGAAAGTCCGGGAGAAATTATGATTGGCGGGACGGGCTCCGCCGGGTTCGATGAACTTGTCGTCAGGCAGTTTGAAGAAGCGACAGGGACGAAATTAAATTATATTTCCTATGAAGGCGCCGGGGAAATGACAGCAGCTTTGTTAGGCGGCCATATTGATGTCATTGCCGAGGAACCTGGGCCGGCGATGGGCTATCTTCAGGAGGGAACATTGAACATGCTCGTCGCTTTCGCGGATTCCCCATTAGAAGGCTTTGAGGATACCCCGATTTCAACAGAAATAGGGATTGACGTAACAGATGGGCAAAACCGCGGATTTATGGTTCATGCCGATACACCGCCGGAGATTGTCGAGCTTTTGGAGCAGGCGCTTGAAGAAGCAAAAGAGCGCCCTGATTATAAAGAATACGAAGAAGCGAATTATTTGCATTTGCGCGATGGCTGGTTAAATTCAGAGGACTTTATGAAAGAGCTGGAGAACCTGACCGAGACATATGGTTCGATTTTGGAAGGGCTGCAATAACATTGGCAGAGTCGTTGAAGCAGGAAACCCGCTTTCCTGCTTACTTTTCTATTGTCGTGTCGCCTTCTTAGCACGATTTACGGCGGCTCCGCTCATTGCTTAGAGGCTCGGATAAAAGGTAAAGAACAGCCTTTTATCCGAGCCTCTTTTAACATCCGCACGATTTTCGAATCAGCAGTGAGGTCGGTAATTCGATATGCTGGCAATAGTCGTTATTATTGATTTTGCTGAGCAAGGCATCGAATGCTGTAATGCCGATCGTTTCGGGCGCCAGGCGGACGGTTGTGACGGGAGGGTCAATAATGGAAGCAGCTTCAAAGTCGCCGCAGCCAATAACAGCAACATCTTCGGGGCAGGCAAGCTCCATTTCATGAAGAGCTTCAATCGCGCCGATCGTTGTCAGATCATTGACGCAAAACAGCGCAGTAAGCTGCGGATGTTTTGCTAATAACGCTTTTGTTGCTCTTTTTCCACCTTCTACTGTAGCATTGGTGGCGACTAGATAATCCTCGTTTACGTGTAGGTTATGCTTTAGTAAAGCCTCTTTGTAACCTTTAATCCGCTCTTCCGTCGTCGTGATGTAATTTTTCCTTAACCCGCAAACTAAGCCGATTTCCTGGTGGCCGTGTTTAATAAGATGCGTAGTCGCGTCAAAGCCCGCCTGATAGTTGTTCGCCCCGACCCTTGGAATCTGATCGTACAAAGTATCATAGCGGTTGACGAAAACAATCGGGAACTGTTTATCAATCAGTTTTTGCAAGTAGGTTAAATTGCTTGAGGTAGGAGATAAAATCAACCCATCAACCATTTTCGAATGGAGAAGATGGATCGTTTCCCGCTCGTACTCTTCATTTTCATTCGTGTTCACGAAGAGCAGATTATAGCCTGCTTCCTGTGCCCGTCTGCCAATTCCATTGACGATATTCGTAACATGTGAATCGGGAAAGCTGGATACAACTAAGCCTGCTGTTTTGGTCGAATGATTTCGCAAGCTTTGAGCCATTGAATTAGGAACATAATTATATTTCTTAATGAGATCCGTTATGATTTTATGCTTTTCTGCTGATATTTTTTTAGTTCCGTTGATGACATGTGAAACGGTGGTGACCGAAACCCCAGCTTCTTGCGCAATCGTTTTCATCGTTATTTTCATTATGTAACTCCTAACTCCTCTATCTAATAGAATAGCGTAAATTAATTTCTCCCTATAGTAAGTGTAACGATCCCCCGTATTGAATTCAACGAATGTATCCCAGGAACAGCAGCAGGTTTAGGTTTAACGATTAACTATTTAGGGTGCAGAAATTAATGTTTTTTCCATTATACCTAAAAAACGAGCTTTTGATATGTTTTTTGTTCTGAAGCAGAGAGAAAGAAATGGATTGCATTAATTCGCTTTATTATAAGGTATTTTTTGAGATTGGATAAATGAGACGCTTAATAAAATTAATTTTCAGAAAGTTATTGACACGAAAAGGAACATATTTTATAGTCTAAATAGGTTAAACGTTTAACCTATTTACGGAAATTAGTTGCATATTAAGTAAGTTTTTTACTGATGTTAAACGTTTAATTAACGGAGGTGAAATAGAACGTTATTCCGCTTTGGTAAACTGTTATCGACTTATTTATTTGAATTTTCGAAAAGAGAGTGTGGCTAAATGATGAAAAAGATAGGTTTGATTGGCGTTGGGGCAATTGGCAGAGGAGTGCTGAAAAATTTACGGAAAAACAATTGTGAAGTGCTTGCCTATGACATTTCAGAAGCAGGACAGGAGGCAATTAAAGGAGCGGGAGGTCTCGTTGCCCGTCATCCGCGAGAGGTTGCGCAGTTTGCAGATGTGATGTTTTTAAGTCTTCCCGGGCCGCAGGTCATTAAGGAGCTGTTTTACGGAGAGGACGGAATAGCGGATTCAATTCTCGGCGGAACTAGAATTCTCGATCTAAGTACAATCGATCCGGCGACGACGCGGGAGATGAATACTTTCTGTCAGCAGCGTGGCGCTTATTATTTTGACTGCCCGGTCAGTGGAGGTCCTGCCGGAGCGGAGGACGGGACACTGACGATTATGGTTGGCGGCGATCAGGAGCAGTTCGAGGAAGTGCGAACGTATGTTGAGTACATCGGTGGAAATATTGAATACATCGGAGATTCAGGATTGGCGCAGGCGTTGAAGCTCTGCCATAACATGGTCGGAGCAGCAAATATCGTCGCTTTAGGTGAAGCGTTCGCGACAGGGGTTAAGCACGGGCTGAATGTTCAAGTCATCGCTGATGTGATTGGAAAAAGCTTAGCCGGCAGCAGATCATTGGAGTATTTCGGTCCCAATATTATTCACAACACCTATGAAAATGTTAAATTCATGCTAAATCATATGCATAAGGATCTTGGCCTCTATGTACGGATGACACAGCAAATCGGAGTCCCTTCCTTTATTGGCGCAAGCGCGTATAACTTATATCACGCAGCGAGAAACAACGGAAAAGGTCCGCTCGATCATACGGCTGTTTGCCAGGTGATTGAACAGTTAGCCGGTGTTACGTTAATTGAAAACAATCATTTGCCAAAAGCAGAATTGAAAGCGGTGTCATTAGAGGGAGCTAAAAAAGTCGGTTTAATCGGTGTCGGCGCTATTGGCAGAGGAGTGCTGAAAAATTTACGAAAAAACAATTGTGAAGTGCTTGCCTATGATATTTCAGAAGCAGGGCAGGAAGCTATTCGTCAGGCGGGAGGTCTCGTTGCCCGTCATCCAAGGGAGGTAGCGCAATTTGCTGATGTGATCTTTTTAAGTCTTCCTGGTCCGCAGGTGATTAAGGAGCTGTTCCAAGGAGAGGATGGGATAGCCGATTCGATTCTCAGTGGAACAAGGATTCTGGATTTAAGTACGATTGATCCGGCGACAACGCGTGAAATGAATGACTTCTGTCAGCGGCGTGACGCTTATTACTTTGATTGCCCGGTCAGCGGGGGACCTGCCGGAGCCGAAGATGGAACATTGACGATCATGGTTGGCGGGGATAAAGAACGGTTTGAGGAAGTGCTCGCCTATGTCGAATATATTGGCGAGAACATTGAATACATCGGAGAGTCTGGATTGGCACAAGCGTTGAAGCTCTGCCACAACATGGTCGGGGCGGCAAGCATCGTCGCTTTGGGCGAGTCGTTTGCGACAGGGGTTAAGCACGGATTGGATGTAAAAGTGATGGCTGATGTATTTGCGAAAAGCATGGGCAACAGTAAAATTTTGCAATATTTCGGTCCGAATATTATTTATAACACCTATGAAAACGTCAAATTCATGCTAAATCATATGCATAAGGATCTCGGTCTCTTTATGGAGATGACGCAGAGGGCCGAAGTGCCGTCCTTTGTCGGAACAAGCACCTACAATTTGTTCCATACAGCGAAAATTCATAATAAGGGTGCACTGGACCAGACGGCGGTTTGTCAAGTGATAGAGGATTTAGCCGCAGTGAAGCTGGTTGAAAATGTCGCCTCGGTTTAATGAAAATGAAGAGCTTAAGGGGGAAGATGAAAATGAAAAAGGTAGCCAATGTGAAAAATGTAAGCGCTTTATTGATTGTGGCCTTTCTCTTGCTTTTAGCAGCATGCGGAAACGAGGCAGCTGAATCAGGCGGGGACGGGGAGGCGCAAGCTGGTACGGAAACCGAAGCGCAAGTCATCACTGTTGCGCATCAGCAGCCGGACTCGCATCCTGTTCATATTTCGTTCACGGAGAAACTGAAACCGATGATTGAAGAAAACAGCAATGGTCAGCTGCAAGTTGAAATATACGGTGGCGGCCAACTGGGTGGAGAACGTGATGTCATGGAACAGACGCAGGCAGGACAAATTCATATTACCCATTTAAGTCCGATATTAGGGACGATTTACGAACCTGTTAACTTAACTGACCTTCCGTATTTATTTCGCGACTTTGATCATGTCGATCAAGTGCTCGATGGGGAACTAGGACAGGAAATATTGGACGGAATGGCGGCGGAGACCGGGTTGAGAGGACTGGCGTTTATTGATAACGGATTTCGGCAAATCACCAACAGCAGCAGGGAAATCAATTCGTTGGAGGATGTAAAGGGACTCAGTCTTCGGGTGCCGGAAGCTCCGATTTCCATCGCCAATCTTGAAGCGCTTGGGGCGAATGTGACGACAATTGCCTATAACGAGCTGTATAGTGCACTGCAGCAAGGGGTGGTTGACGGCCAGGAAAATGCCTATACAACCGCTGCTTCGGGAAAATTTTACGAAGTGCAGGATTATGTAGCTGAGACGAACCATATGTACGGGCAAAATATTATTCTTGCCAACGATAAATGGTTTACCGACCTCTCGCCAGAGCTACAGGAGGTCGTAACCGAAGCGGTAAAGGAAACGGCGCGTTATCACAACGAACTTCACCGTGGACAGGAAGCGGAAAATAAGCAGCTCCTCGTTGATAACGGCATGATTTTGACAACACCGGACTTAACGGAATTTAGAGAAGCAAGTGAAGTCGTCTATCAGAGTTTTTATCAGGAAAATCCGGATCTGGAAGAGCTGGTAGAAGAAATACGCCATCTTGGAGAATAGGCTGCATGCCGTACTCGCTGTTTTGCTGTGAGGCTTCCTTATGGCAGAGCAGCGAGGAATTATAGAAGAAAGGGTCATTCATATGTCCAAACAACAATCGAGCTTACAAGTTGAGCAGATGGAAATCGAAGAAGAGCTGCAATCGAAGCGGAAGAAGAAACGATTGATTATGCTGGAGAAGGCTGAGAACACCCTTGTTGCGACAATGCTGTTTCTCATCTTAATCGTTGTCATTGCTCAAGTTTATGCCCGCTTTGTGACGGGGAATTCCATTACTTGGGCCGGAGAGCTTTCCCGCTTTCTCGCTGTTTGGTTAATTTTCTTAGGCTCCGCCATTGCTTTGAGGCGTAATTTGCATATTCAGGTAGATAATGTATACAACAACGTTTCGGAAAAATTGGGTCTCGCCCTGTATGTATTGCGCGGTCTGATCATTCTGGCTTTTCTCGCGGTTATTTTCATCGGGAGCTTAGAGATGCTGGAAATCGTCTCGATGCAAACTTCACCAGGCCTAGGAATTCAGATGAATTTCGTTTATATCGTGATGCCGGTGTCCATTTGCTTGATGGTCGGCGTTGTGCTGTTTCAAATGTTCTTCAGATTCAGAAAGAAAAGAGGGTAGCGTATGTTGGCTTTGTTGCTTTTCCTAGTCGTTCTCTTTGCCTGCCTGGCCATCGGCATCCCGATTTTCATCGCCCTCGGGGTGGGAACAATCTCGATTTCCTTGTTTCTTACCGGCGGGATTCCGATTTCGATGCTTGGTCAGAAAATGATTACCGGTGTCGACAGCTTTCCGCTAATGGCGATTCCTCTTTTTATTCTTGCCGGAGAATTAATGAATACGAAAAGTATCTCCGGTCAGCTCGTCGAGTTTACGAAGGCGATCATTGGGCGTGTCAGAGGGGGCTTGGCGTATGTCGGGATCGGCACGAGCATGTTTTTTTCCAGCATTAGCGGCTCGGCCTCTGCAGGGACGGCCGCAGTTGGCGGCATTATGATTCCGGCGTTGAAAAAAGAAGGCTACCATAAGAACTTTGCCTCCGGCGTCATCGCGGCAGCTGGTTCGATTGGTCCGATTATTCCGCCGAGCATTCCGCTCATTATTTATGGCTTAACGGCCGAGGTATCGATTGGTCAGCTTTTTATCGCCGGCTATGTTCCGGGAGTGCTGATGGCGATTCTTTTTGCCGTAGTGGTGTTTTTTCACGCGAGAAAAGAGAATTACCCCATTGGATCAAAAATTTTCTTCCGTCAGTTTTTGAAAATTTCGTTAAAAACGATTCCGGCTTTTTTGCTGCCTGTTATTATAATGGGAGGAATTGTGATCGGGGCTTTTACGCCGACGGAATCTGCCGCTGTCGCCGCGGGCTATGCGTTTATTTTGTCGGTGATTGTGTTCAGGGAAATCTCTCTTAAAGAGCTTCCGAGTGTATTTGCGCGCGCCGCTTATGCTTCTTGCGTTATTATGATTGTTATCGCTTCGGCTAATTTATTGTCGTGGACATTAACGATTCAGCAAATTCCCGCGGCGATGACCGAAAGCTTGTTAACGATTACGGAAAACAAAATTCTTATTTTGCTGTTAATTAATTTTATCGTCATTATTCTCGGAATGTTCCTCGACGCCGGCTCGGTCATTTTAGTCGTCACACCGCTCTTTTTGCCGGCTATCCTGAATATCGGCTATGACCCGATTTTGTTTGGCGTCATGCTGGCGGTCAATTTAAGTATTGGTGTGTTGACGCCGCCTGTCGGACTGAATCTGTTTGTCGCCTCGTCGATCGGGAATGCCGGACTGTTTCAGGTTGCGAGGGCCTGTATTCCCTTTATTATTTGTATCATGGTTATTTTAGTGTTGATGATTGTTTTGCCTGACCTGTTTAATTATTTGCCGAACCTCTTTTACGGGTGACGGGGAGTTTTAGCTTGTATGTTTAAATAAGAAAAGGAAGGTGTTTTAAATGAAAACCGAAACAATCACACGAGAGCTTATGCTAATTAACGGAAAGTGGACAGAAGCAGCGGGAAAGGAATTTTTTCAAATTGAGAACCCGGCGAAACGGGGAACCGTTATTGCCGAAGTGCCGCGTGCGACAGCTGAGGATGTCGACAACGCCGTGCAGGCAGCGAACGAGGCGTTTGACAGTTGGAGAAAAGTGCCGGCGCGAGAACGGGGGCGGATGCTCTGGAAAATCGCTGATGCCGTTGATGCGCAGTTTGAAGAGCTGGCCCGGACGATTGCCACGGAAACGGGGAATGCCTTGAAAACACAGGCGAAAGGGGAAGCAAAGGGTGTCGCTGATGTCATTCGCTATTTCGGTGGCGTCGCCGGAGAGCTGAAAGGCGAAACCCTCCCTGTTGATAATCAACTCTTCGCTTATACCCAGCGAGAGCCATATGGCGTGATCGGCGGAATTATCCCATGGAATGCCCCGGTTCAGCTTGCCGCGTTAAAAATCGCGCCGGCGTTGGCGGCAGGGAATACGATCGTGTTGAAAGCAGCAGAGGATGCGCCATTAGGCGTGCTGAAGCTCGCTAAAATTTGCGCGGACATATTGCCGCCGGGTGTCGTCAACATTTTGACCGGCTTTGGTGAGGAGTGCGGGCTGCCACTGGCGAAGCATCCGCTTGTGAGAAAGCTGACATTTACCGGTTCGACGCAAACAGGAAAAATCATCATGCATGAAGCAGCTGAACGGATCATTCCGATTTCGTTAGAGCTTGGCGGGAAAAGCCCGCAAATTGTTTACCCTGATGCCGACAGTGAGAAGGTAATCGACAATGTGATGTCGGCGATGCGATTTGCGCGCCAAGGCCAGTCGTGCTCAGCCGGATCCCGTCTCTATTTGCATAAATCAATCTATGATTCCTTTGTTGAAAAGCTGATTGCGAAGGCGAAGCTTCTTCAAGTAGGCGATCCGCTTGATGAGAATAACGATATGGGCTCGATTATTAATGAGAAGCAGTATAACAAAGTTTGCTCCTACATCGAGGAAGGGATCAATCACCCCGATATCGAGCTGCTTCTCGGCGGATTACCACCGGCGGAAGGCCCGCTCTCAGAAGGGTATTTCCTTGAGCCGACGATCTTCGCCGCTCCTCATGATGATCTGCGTCTGGCGAAGGAAGAAATCTTCGGTCCGGTTTTAATCGTCATTCCGTGGGACGATGAAGAGGAAGTCATTAAGATGGCGAACAGAAGTGATTATGGGTTAGCTGCGTTTATTTGGACGAAGGATACGACCCGTGCGATGCGGACGGCAAATCTGCTTGAAGCCGGCTGGGTTCAAATCAACCGCGGCGGTGGAATGATGACGGGGCACTCGTACGGCGGCTATAAGCAAAGTGGAATTGGCCGTGAATATTCTTTGGAAAGTATGATTGAAAGTTTTACTCAGACAAAAAGCATTATGATTGATTTTGATGAATAAGGAACGCGCGCGGGGCCGGGCCGAAGGTGAAAACCACCTTTGGTCCGGCCTCCTTGTTTTTGCCGGCCGATTGCCGACGCTATTAAAATTCTGAAAGTGATGTTAAAATATGGACAAGTAAGATCGTGTTAGTCCATTTTACATAATCGATTTGGGAGGGGAATGTTTGATGACTCAAACAGTTGGCTTTATCGGTACAGGTGTAATGGGAAAAGGTATGATCAGAAACTTGATGAAAGCAGGCTATACGTTACACGTTTATACGCGGACAAAAGCAAAGGCGGAAGAACTGCTGGCAGAAGGGGCCATCTGGAAGGAGACTCCGGCAGAGCTGGCGGCTGCCTCAGACGTCGTCATTACAATTGTCGGTTATCCACGGGATGTAGAAGAAATTTATCTTGGTGAAAATGGAATTGTTGAACAGGCGAAGGCGGGCAGTTATATCATTGATATGACGACATCCTCGCCGCGGCTGGCCGTTGATATTTATCAAAAAGCAAAAGAAAAGCAACTATACGCCCTGGACGCTCCTGTGTCCGGAGGGGATATTGGGGCGCGTGACGGAAAGCTGTCAATCATGGTTGGCGGAGATGAAGAAGCTTTTCAGGCAGTGAAGCCAATTTTTGAAGCGATGGGAACGAATATTAGGTATCAAGGAGAGGCTGGCGCTGGGCAGCATACGAAATTAGCGAATCAGATTGCGATTGCCGGCAATATGCTCGGTGTGTGTGAAGCGATGGTTTATGCTGAAAAAGCCGGCCTTGACCAGCACAAAGTGCTGACGAGTATTACGACGGGAGCGGCGGGGAGCTGGTCGTTGAGCAATCTCGCTCCAAAGATGATTGATGGTGATTTCGCGCCCGGCTTTTACGTGAAACATTTTATTAAAGATATGACGATTGCGCTGGAATCGGCAGAAGAGATGGGACTGCTCACCCCGGCATTAAAGCAGGCAAAGACGATGTACGAAGAATTGGCGGCGATGGGGGAAGAAAACAGTGGAACCCAGGCGCTTTACCGCTGGTACCAAAGCAAGAGCTGACACAGGGGCTGGACAAAAGGGTGTTTTTTTATGACGAAGCTGCTGAAAAAGGACGATTTTCACTTTTTCAGCAGCTTTTTCTTCGCGTTACGAAAAAGGACGTTTTCCTGTGGCCTCGCTACGAGTGGGTTTCTCATAACGGGCTTGTGGCGTGTGAAGCCATTGCCAGTTTGGTCTCAAGCGCATTTTTTGCTAAGGATGCGGTGGGAATGGAAAGTAAATGCGGTAAACGCAGCTGAAAGAGCTATCTTGATGGGAGAATCACTTCCGGAAGGACAGCTCTTTTTATGTTTGGATCGTTGCTGCAGTAAAACAATCCAAAGACTGAGCCTTTTCAAGTGGTCCTCCCAGAGTTAAACATTTTACACAAAAAATGGTTCTGGAAGCACAATAATTTTGTATTTGGTTTTAGAGGAGGAGGGGTCATGTACAGATTACGGAAAAGCATCAAAAGGAAGACCGTTCAACAGCAGCATGCAAATGAACCGATTGACACCTCGCTTCAAAAAAACATAGAGACGATGAAAGAGCTTTATTCCTACAAGATCAATCAAGACTTCTCGATACGGGAATTCACGATAAAACATTCCGCGAAAAAAGCAGCATTATTGTATTATCAATCGACGGTCGATCCGGTTAAAATCGCCAAGTCGATTATCGAACCGTTGTTACTGTTTGATGGCGAATCGATCGAATCAATTGTCACGCTGGACAACTTGAGCGAAGGTTTCGAAACCGAAGATGTCATTACGGGTATTAATAATGGCTATGCTGTTCTGTTTGTCGACGGTGAAAGCAAAGCGTATCTGTTTAATGTATCCGACTTTAAGCATCGAAATATCGAAAAAACTCAAAACGAAAATTTGATAAAAGGACCGAAAGAAGCTTTCTCGGAATCGAGCCTTGTCAATATCTCATTGTTGCGAAAACGAATTCATGATAAAGACTTTATAACAGAGACGGTGTCTGTTGGCAAACGGCTTAAAGCGGATGTCAGCATCCTCTACATGAAGGATATCGCCAATCCGGAAATGATTCAGGATGTAAAAAAGAGAATCGCTACCATTCAATCCGACAGTGTACGAAGTGTTGAGCTGTTGGAACAATACATTGAGGATCGCCCGTACTCTTTAATCCCGACGATCTTGTATTCGGAACGGCCTGACAGGGCAGCCGCCTATCTAGAGGATGGCTATGTTGTACTGCTGATGGAAAACTCCTCGTCCTGTTTGGTTTTGCCGGTAACCTTCTGGTCTTTTTTTCACTCGGCGGAGGATCGCTATTTGCGTCTTCTCTTCGGGAACTTTTCAAGAGTTGTGCGAATTCTGGCCTTCTTCATTACGCTGTTAATTTCAGCTCTTTATATTTCATTGGTCAATTATCATGATGAAATGATCCCTCCCGACCTGCTTTTGGCTATTGCCGCCACCCGGGAGAAGGTTCCATTTCCTGTGATCATAGAAGTGCTGATAATGGAATTGGCATTCGAATTAATTCGCGAGGCCGGGCTGCGTATTCCTAACCCGCTTGGCCCGACAATTGGGATCGTCGGGGCCCTTATTTTAGGGCAGGCCGCGGTGGAAGCGAATATCATCAGTCCCGTCATTGTGATCGTTGTCGCTCTATCCGGCCTTTCTTCATTTGCGATTGCGGATATTAGCTTTAATTACACGATTCGCTTATCGCGGTTTATTTTCATTTTCTGCGCTGCCGCGTTTGGGATGTTCGGACTCGTAGGCTGTTACATATTATGGACCATTTATTTATGCTCCATCACGTCATTCGGAGTGCCTTTCTTAGCGCCTTTAGCTCCGTATTTTACATCCTCAAGGGATACGATATTAAGAAGAAATATCAGAAATGAAATTTGGCGGCCTGCTTTTTTAAAACTAAAAGACATGCAAAGAAAACAGAGGACACAGAAGACAGGTGATGATGAATGGACGTAACGAACAAGGTGGGAGTGAGGGAATTTATCGCTGTTATTTTGCTGCTGATCGGAAGTAAGCTGGCTGATAACACGCCGGCTATCCTGGTTCAAGAAGCGAGAAATTCCTTCTGGATGATTCCTTTAGTCGCATTGGCGGTATTCATTCCCCCGTTCCTGCTTTTTTTGCATTTGTTAAAAAAGCATCAGAACAAAAATCTGATTGAGCTTGTGAATCACATTCTTGGCCGTTATGCCGGCTTTGTGCTTGGCCTTCTGATCTTTATAGTGACCTTTTTAACGCTTATTATCGACAGTCGCAGTTTCGTCGAGGAACTAAGCGTCCTGTATTATCCGAAAACACCCCTTCTTGTTTTGTTGGGTGTCCTGCTGCTTATTTGCGGTCTGGGAGCCAGGCTGGGACTTCAACATGTGATGGCCGCTTCCTGGGTGATTCTTCCCTATGTCAAAGTGAGCGTCATCTTTTTATTTCTTTTAGCGCTGACCAATAATGAATGGAGGAGAATCTTCCCGCTCTGGGGGGATGGGTTTCAAATACTCCTGATTGAAGGAGTGAGAAATGTTTCCCTGTTTACAGATTTGTTTTTATTGACAATGGCCTACACCTCATTGAGAAGAACGACAGCATTTCATCGTGCCTCCTACTGGGGACTGGGGATTGTCTCGCTTGAACTGTGTATCGCTTTTTTACTTTACGCGACGATGTTTGATTATAAATCGATCGACACCGTTGCTTATCATTTTCATGAAGTAACACAGTACATCCATTTGGGGATTTATTTTACCAATATTGAAACCTACTTTATGTTCTTTTGGCTGCTCGCTGTTATCATCCGCTTTATTATCTACCTATATTTTGCGACATGGATCTTTGCCGCCGTCTTTAACATTAAAAATTTCCGCCAGCTCGTATTCCCGCTTGCTGTATTGACAATTTGGCTTGGCATCCTACCGGAAAATTCAATTGAATTAACATTACTATATCGAAAAGAGCTCTTCCTTGCCATTTCATTGCTATTTCTCACGACCCCCTTTTTATTATGGGCAGTGGAAAAAATGAAAGGAGGGATCAAGGCGTGAAACGATACCTGCCTCTCGTTTCGCTCTGGCTTCTCCTCTTTCTTACCGGATGTTATGACCTTACTGAATTAGAACAAAAAGCATACGTTGTCGCAATTGGAATTGATCGAACAGATGAGCAGGGAATGTATGAAGTTTCGTTCCAGATGGCTAACCCGGAGGTAGGAACGACGACTCAGGCCGCTGCCACGGATGAGCAGCCGAAAGAAACGGTTACTTTGGTGGCGCCCGATTTCATTTCAGCTCAAAATACAGCAAATTCATTTGTAACACGCGAATTGACATTTGATCATACAAAGGTACTAATCATTTCAGAGGAATTAGCCCGCTCCGGGGAATTACTAAACATTATCCAATCAGCCAATCAGGAGAGTCAGCTGCGCAGAGGTGTTCAAATGATTGTCTCTAAAGAAAAGGCAAGTGAATTCCTTACAAATACCGCGCCGCCGATGGAAACGCGCCCGCACAAGTATTATCAATTTATGCTGGAACGGGGGCAGGAAACAGGGCTGATTCCTGATGCCGATATTCATCGTTTTTTTCAAATAACGGAAGGGGATGCGGACTTATTTCTGGCGATCTATGCGACAAGCATGATAACGGACAAGGGTGCAAACGGCAGTGAAGATGAGTATGTGGCCGGAGAGGTTCCACAAGTGAACAGACAGGAAACCCAGTTTATCGGCTCGGCTGTTTTTAAAGAAGGGACGATGATCGACCGGCTGGATGGGGAAGAAACGAGATTGACCTTAATTATGGATAATACTCTTAATATGGAGGACGTGCTGACGACGTATCCCGATCCTATGGATGACCACTACCGGATAACAACAAAGTATATTCAGAAGGATAAAACATCGGTGAAAATCAATTATGTGCAAGATGGACAAGCGAAAATTGACATCTACATTCCTTTTCATTTAGAGGTGCTTGCCGTTCCGAGTTTGATTGATTATTCCAATAACAAAGAGAACCTTCAGCTGCTAAGGACATCGCTCGAAACCTATATTACAGACGTGGCTGAAAAACTAATCAAGAAGACACAGGAGGAATACAAATCAGAACCATTTTACTGGTCGCTCTATGTGAGACATCATTTCAAAACGATTTCAGAATACGAAGCCGCGGATTGGCATAATCAAATTTATCCGAACGCGGATATAACGATTACCTTTGATCTGAAAAACATCCGGTTCGGAAAATTAATCAAGTCCGCCGATTTAGATGAAGTGAGGGATTAATGATGCTTTTTTTATGGATTGTGGCATTTGGGACGGCGTTTTACACGGTGGTGATCGCAAGAAAGATTTTCAAGGATGAGGGCAATACGTTTGGAGCGATAATGGTCGGCGTTCTTGCCGTTTCGATTTTGCTTGGCCCCTTTTTTATCAACTATTTCCGGTAGCTGAAGGGCTGGGCAAAAGGTAGAACAACCTTTAGTCCCAGCCTCCCTGAAAAAGCAATTTAGAACGGATCTAAAAATCCATGATGCCCGGCAGTGGAGCGCCGCAATCCTCCCCGGTTTTCAATTTCTTTAATAATTTCCCGGTGAATGGTTACACCTTCAGCATTCACATATGGAGCTATCTGCTGGAAACTGTGATGAAAAAAAGCAAGCTCATCGTCGCTCCAGTTCTGCTTTTCCACGGTAGAAAGCTCAGTCATATCACGACCGTCATACATCACATTCCCTCCTCTTTGCCTAGTGTGGCTGTTCGCAGTCGGAGCTATGCGCTATAATGTAAAGGTATGAAAAGGTATTGTTTCGAATTAATCGTTGCTGAAATGGAGGCATTTTAAGATGGAACAGAAGGTAGCCCTGGTCACTGGCAGCAGCCGCGGGATCGGGAAAAATATCGCGCTGAAATTAGCGGAGCGCGGGTATGATTTGGTGATTAATTATGCAAGAAGCAAGCAGGCGGCGCTTGATACGGCGCAGGAAATTGAAGCGCTCGGGCGAAAAGCGTTAGTCGTGAAGGCGAATGTCGGAAAGCCGGACAAAATCAAAGCGTTATTTGCCGAAATTGACGAGACGTTCGGAAGGCTCGATATATTGGTGAACAATGCGGCTTCCGGTGTGCTGCGACCGTTGATGGAGCTGGAGGAAAGTCATTGGGACTGGACGATGGATATAAACAGTAAGGCGCTTTTGTTTTGCGCTCAGGAAGCGGCAAAGCGGATGGAGAAAACCGGCGGCGGTCATATTGTCAGCCTCAGTTCGCTCGGGTCAATCCGCTATTTGAAAAATTACACGACAGTCGGTGTATCAAAAGCGGCCGTCGAGGCGTTAACGCGCTATCTGGCTGTTGAACTGGCGGAAAAAGGGATCATCGTCAATGCCGTATCCGGCGGCGCGGTCGATACCGATGCGTTGACTCACTTTCCGAACCGCGAGGAGCTTCTGGCGGACGCGGCGGCGCGGACCCCGGCTGGCCGGATTGTCGAGCCGGATGATCTGGCGAAAGCGGTGCTCTTTTTATTATCGGACGATGCGAAAATGATTCGCGGGCAGACGCTGATCGTTGATGGCGGGATTTCCCTGCTGGCCTAAAAAATTATTGTATAATCTTACACCTCCCCGGACATCTTAAGTATCGTGGAGGTGATATCACATGGACAAACAACAACAAGCTTCTAAAACAAATGCTCAACAAGTCCGTAAGCAAAACGCTGCTTCTGCGCAAAACCAAAGCTTCAACACTGAGTTTGCGAGCGAAACAAACGCTCAAGAAGTAAAACAGCAAAATGCTCAAGCGGAAGCTCGTAAAGGTCAAGCATCCGCTCAACAGCAACAACAGCAACAACGTCAACAATAATGTAAGCAAGTTGTATGAGATTGCGTCAAACAGGCAGGGAGCGAACCTAAACGGTTTTGCTTCCTGCTTTTTGTTATCGTTTCCTAAACAGAGAGAATCGTTGGGATGTTGTCGAGAACGTTTACTTTGTGCCTATCTATACATAATTTCCGCTTATTTTGCAGCAAAAAGCGCTAACCATTTCAAAACAGAATAGAACGAGTTATAATATAGAAGAATGAAGAGAATTTTTTACCGCAAGCAAACGTAATAGTAATGGATAGGGTAGGAAAAAAGGATGAGGGAACAAGTGAAGTGAGCGCGCGTTTTTGATGAGACCTACTGACGTCCGAAATTTTGTGAGGAAGGAGATCTTTATGAATTTTCCCAAAGTTGGAAGTCATATTCAGATCCAGAGCTATAAGCATAATGGATCGATTCATCGCATTTGGGAAGAAACAATTGTGCTTAAAGGGACGTCAAAGGTTGTAATAGGCGGGAATGATCGAATACTTGTGAAAGAATCTGACGGACGGAATTGGCGGACACGGGAGCCGGCCATTTGCTACTTTGATTCTGAACAATGGTTTAATACGATCGGAATGATTCGATCCGACGGAATTTATTACTATTGCAACCTTGGTTCACCTTTTACCTGGGATGAGGAAGCGTTAAAGTATATTGACTATGACCTAGATATTAAGGTGTATCCGGATATGACCTTTAAGCTCTTGGATGAGGATGAATATGAATTGCACAGTAAGCAAATGAATTATCCACCGGCTGTCGATGATTTGCTGAAACGGGGCGTCGATGAGTTGATTTCATGGATTCATCAACGGAAAGGCCCCTTTGCGCCGCAATTTGTTGAAAGCTGGTATGAACGGTTTTTGCAATATCGCTAAATAAGTCAGACAGGGGTGTGCCAAAAGGGTTACCTACCTTTTAGCACACCCCCTTCTCAGCGAATGAAAAGGGGGTGGCGAAACTGAATAGCATAAAGCGCTATCTGGCTTTCGTCAAGCCATATTGGAAGGAAATCATTCTGACGGTTTTAATTGGGGTGCTGAAATTCGGCATTCCTTTACTTTTGCCGTTAGTGATGATGTATGTGATTGATGACATCATTTTCGCAGAAGCGTTAGCTGATGATGAAAAGCTGTCACTTTTATTTAAAATCATGATTGGCATGTTTTTTATTTTTGTCGTTTTGCGCCCGCCGATTGAGTACTTCCGTCAGTACTTTGCCCAGTTCATCGGCAACAAGGTGCTGTATGATATCCGTGACCAACTGTTTACCCATATTCAGAAGCTCAGTTTGAAATTTTACTCCAATCGCAAGGTCGGGGAAATCATTTCGCGGGTGATTCACGATGTGGAACAAACGAAGACGTTTGTCATTACCGGACTAATGAATATTTGGCTGGACTTATTTACGATTATTATTGCGGTTATTATTATGTTGAATTTAAACGTCTGGCTGACAATTGTCGCGATTTCGATGTTTCCGCTTTACGGTTTTTCGATCAAGTTCTTTTACAGCAGGCTCCGTCATTTGACGCGTGTGCGTTCTCAGGCGCTTGCTGAGGTCCAGGGGCATCTTCATGAACGGGTACAAGGGATGAACGTCATTCGCAGCTTCGCGTTGGAGGAGTATGAGCAGGACCAGTTTGCCAAGCGGAATGGGCATTTTCTGACGAAAGCAATCGATCATACGAAATGGAACGCGAAAACCTTTGCCGTCGTCAATACGATTACCGATGTCGCCCCGCTGCTAGTCATTTTCGTCTCCGGTTATTTTGTCATTACCGGACAGCTTGAAGTAGGGGCGATGACCGCCTTTGTGCTCTATATGGAGCGGCTGTACGGCCCGCTTCGCCGGCTCGTAAATTCCTCGACGACATTGACGCAGGCTATTGCTTCGATGGATCGTGTATTTGAATTTATTGATGAAAAGTATGATATTGTCGATCGCTCTTCTGCAACTCCGCTCAAACGGGCGCAAGGCAGCTTTGAATTTGACAATGTAACCTTTCGCTACAATGAAGATGAGGAACCGGTTTTAAAAAATTTACAGCTCAAAGTAGAACGGGGAGAGACGATCGCCTTTGTCGGGATGAGCGGCGGAGGAAAGAGCACGCTCATTAGTCTGCTGCCGCGCTTTTATGATGTCACCGAAGGACGGATTCTCTTGGATGGCAAGGATTTGCGCGACTATCAGGTCCGCACGCTGCGCGACAATATCGGCATGGTGCTGCAGGATAATATTCTGTTCAGTCATTCCGTCAAGGCGAATATTTTGATGGGGCGGCCTGACGCCACTGACGAAGAAGTAGTTGCCGCTGCAAAAGCTGCTAATGCGCACGGCTTCATTATGTCCCTGCCGAACGGCTATGAGACGGAGGTCGGCGAAAGAGGCGTGAAGCTTTCAGGCGGTCAAAAGCAACGCGTGGCGATTGCCAGAGTCTTTTTGAAAAATCCGCCGATCCTGATTTTTGATGAGGCGACTTCGGCGCTTGATTTGGAAAGCGAACATTATATTCAAGAGGCGCTTGAAAAATTGGCGCGTGATCGCACGACCTTTATCGTCGCCCACAGGCTCTCGACGATTACCCACGCGGATCGGATCGTCGTCATTGAAAATGGCGAAATTGTCGAGTCCGGCAGTCACGAGGACCTAATGGTCAAAGGCGGCAGCTATCAGAAATTATTCGAGGTTCAGCAGCTTTAAAAGGGGCTTGGCAAAAGGTGAAAAAACAACCTTTTTGCCAAGCCCTCTTTTCAGTCATCTTCAGGATCTTTGATTTTGACTTCATTTTCTAATTTGTGGTAGTTGAAGAAGCTGTCGACAAGCTGGTCGAGATGTTCAAGCTGCTCCTGGTATTCAATCATTTGCGAGACGATTGGCAGCAGCTGGAGCCATTGCTCATGTGTGGTGCAGTCCTGTTCCCGCAATTCAATAAAGCAGGAGACGAGCTGTTCCTTGCCGCTGTTCATCCGTTCGGTCAATTCCTCCGGATGGTGCGAATGAACTTTCCCGACATAGCGCAGTAAAATCAAGTCATGATAGGCGGTTAAATAGTCGAGCTGCTTTTCAAATTTCTTTTGGATCTTGTCGGAAGTATGATTCAATGCTTCCGCCCGCCGTTCGAGGTTTTTCAGCACACTGAATGCTTTTTTTGTCGTGACGAGCATTTGGCGGAATAAGACAACTTTACGTGCTTTGCCGTATTTGTTCCGCTGAAAATAATTGCGCTCTTCCTTATATAAAAGATACAGGTTTTCGATTTTAATCATGCTCTCTTCCAGGCGGCCCAAGTCTTTTTTCAGCGCGCGCGGGTCAGCGTCGTTGCGAATAAAAAGCATCGTCCACTGGTTGATGTCTTCCGTCGCCTTTTGCAGCTTGTGATAGAGCTTCGTTTCATAGCGCGGTGGAACGAAGACGAGATTGACAATAAAGGCGGAAATCACCCCGAGCAAAATTAAGAAAAAGCGGCCGGTAGAAAACTCGATAAAGTTATCGGCCGGGCTCTCCATCACGATGATAACGGTAATAATCGCCAATGGAATCGTTGAAGACTCGAGCTTCACTTTTAAAATGATCGCGATCGCGATGACGACGACGATTCCGATAACGAACGGCTCATGGCCAAAGGTCATCACGAAAATAACGCCTAGAACCGCACCGATCAGGTTGGCTTGCACTTGATCCAAAATCGTTTGAAATGTGCGGTAAATAGATGGCTGAACAGCGAATGCGGCAGCGAGGGCGGCGAAAACCGGCGGCTCAAGCCCGAGCCATATCGCTAAATACAGGGAAATCATAATGGCAAGACCCGTTTTAAAAATACGAGCTCCAAGTTTCATATAAAAATGATGTCCTTTCTTGTTTTCCGTTTAGTTTCTCTTACATCTAGTATTGCAATTATCATTACTCAATACCCTTCATAAAAGATTACCGAACGTAATATACAATATCTGCCGGAAAGCGGCAAGTGATTTTTTTCAGAAAGATGAAAAGAGGTCTTTTTGAGGAAGCTGCTGAAAAAGTGCGATTTTCACTTTTTCAGCAGCTTTTTCGTAATGAGCGTAACCATTGCCTGGTTTTGAAAGCCTTGCTACGAGCGGGTTTCTCGAAGCAAGGCGCGGAGCTATTCCTCTTTCTCGAGTTGCGAAAAACATTTGGAGGAACGAAATGACTTAGGAGGCTGTTATTTAATTCATCGCTGCGAAAGCTTGATCAACCGCGTCTAACGTTTTCTCGATATCTTCTTCTGTGTGGGCGATCGTCAGGAACCACGCTTCGAATTTCGACGGCGCGATATGAACGCCGCGTTTTAGCAGTTCCTTGAAAAAGATGCCGAATTTCTCGCTGTCGGTTTTTTCGGCCTGCTCATAATTGGTGATCCGCTCAGCGCCAAAATAAATCGTCAGCGCGCCTTTGAGACGGTTAACGGTGACAGTCTGTTGATGCTTCTCGGCAAGGGTCAGCATTCCTTCTTCAAGCTTTGCTCCAATCTGATCGAGCCGCTCATACAGTCCGCTTTCCTGCAAAACTTCCAGGCAGGCAATGCCGGCGCTCATGGAAGCTGGATTACCGGCCATTGTACCGGCCTGATAGGCTGGCCCGAGCGGGGCAACCTTTTCCATAATGTCCACCCGGCCGCCATAGGCGCCAATCGGCAGGCCGCCGCCGATGATTTTCCCGAGCGCCGTCATATCCGGTTCGACTCCTAAATAGTTTTGCGCGCCGCCATACATGAAGCGGAAGGCGGTGATCACTTCGTCATAAATAACGAGAGCGCCGGCATCATGTGTAAGCTCATTGACTGCTTCAAGGAAGCCTGGTGCCGGCTCGACGATGCCGAAGTTGCCGACAATCGGTTCCACGAGAACGGCGGCGATGTCGCAGCCCCATTTATCAATTGCCTGCTTGTATGCGTTGATGTCATTAAAAGGTACGGTGATCACTTCTTTGGCGATGCTCTTTGTCACCCCGGCGGAGTCAGGCGTGCCCAACGTAGAAGGTCCCGAACCGGCGGCGACGAGGACGAGGTCGGAATGGCCGTGATAGCACCCGGCGAATTTGATGATTTTATCGCGTCCCGTATAAGCTCTGGCGACGCGGATCGTTGTCATCACCGCTTCTGTGCCGGAGTTGACAAACCGCACTTTTTCGAGCGATGGAATCGCTTCTTTCAGCATTTTCGCGAACTGATTTTCCAATTTCGTCGGTGTTCCGTACAGGACGCCGTTTTCGGCAGCACGGGTGATCGCTTCTGTAATATGAGGATGAGCATGTCCCGTAATAATCGGGCCGTATGCCGCCAAGTAATCAATGTAACGGTTTCCGTCAACATCCCAGAAGTAAGCCCCTTTGGCCCGCTCCATAAACACAGGGGTGCCGCCGCCGACGCCCTTATAAGCCCGTGACGGGCTGTTAACGCCGCCGACGATATGCTCTTGAGCTTCTTTATATAAGGCTTCTGATTGTGAATGATTCATGTTATACCCTCCAGCTGTGGTCAATTTGCTAAGAATTCCTGTTCTTATTCAACCATACAACTCTTGTCATCAGCAAGGCCAGCCTCTTCTAAAATGCGCCAGACAAGCATAATGATCAAGGGAGGGGGAACAATGATGACAATGCTTTTATATGGTATTTTAGTTACGGCGACGACAGGGACGATCGTCAGCCTTTTGCTGCTGCTTCGTTACCGACCGTCGCGCGGGGCTTATGCTGTATCTCTTCGTCATTTTACTTTGCTTGTGCTAGTTTACATCACCGTGATCCTTTCCTTTTCCATTCTGTATCTTGGATTAGAGCTGTTGGGCGTTCATGTCTTGGTCGAAGCGAATCATTCGATTCAAGGGCCGATGCCGCATATGCTTGAAGATATTATTTACTTTAGCGCTGTGACCTTGCTTTCAGTCGGCTACGGGGATTTAGTGCCAATTGGAGTGGGCCGGATCATCGCCGTGATTCAGGCGCTTTTTGGGTACCTTCTCCCGGCGGCCTTTGTCGTGACAACCGTCTTCCATGTAAAAAGCAAGGGTGGTTAGTTGTCTTCCGGCTTAAATTCGGCTACGCTTAAAGAAATCGTATGGAAAGGATGATTCGATGAAAGCTCAAATTGGACAAGAAGCTCCTCCATTTACTCTTCCGTCAAGTAACGGAGAAACGGTGTCACTGGCCGACTTTAAAGGAAAGACCGTTGTGCTTTATTTCTATCCAAAGGATATGACTCCAGGCTGCACGACACAGGCGTGCGACTTTCGTGACCGGATTGACGATTTCTCCGGTCTGAATACGGTGATTCTTGGTGTAAGTCCGGACCCGGTAGACCGTCATAAAAAATTTATTGATAAATATGAGCTGCCCTTTCAGCTGCTTGCCGATGAGGATCATCAAGTGGCCGAGGATTATGGCGTATGGAAGCTAAAAAAGTATTTCGGTAAGGAATATATGGGAATTGAACGTTCAACCTTTGTCATTGATAAAGACGGGATCTTAGTGAAGGAATGGAGAAAGGTCCGTGTGAAAGACCATGTGGAGGAAGCGTTGACCTACATTAAAGATGAACTTGAAAGCTGAGTAACAGCTGTACATGAGAGGGATGGCCGGGGAAAGGACTGGCTCCGCCCGTTACATTCTCCGTGAAAGAACCCCACTTTCATGGAGAATAAAGATATTGAACGGGTCCGCGCAATGCTTCTAAGAAAAAGCCTGCGCGCTCTTCTTAAAGGATTTCTCGTACGAACCACGAATCATTCACTTGAATAAATTACTAATGAACACCTAATAGAAATGGGGGGTAACATGAAGCTCTTAGTATGTATTATTGATAACATGTATGCCAATGAGGTAGAAACTCAACTGAGAAAGCAAGGCTATCGAATGACAGAGTTGGCCAGTTCCGGAGGCTTCTGGAGAAAAGGGAACACGACTTTTCTTTTTGGGGTTGAGGAAGCGGATCTTCCCGGGTTATCAGACGCCCTTAAAGCAGCCTGCCTTGATGTGGAAAAGAAGAAACAAAGGGCAAGCAAACAAGAGCATCGGTATACCTCCTTTTTGTTGCAAGTGAAGGATGCGGCTCCTTTGTTAAATATTTGAGAGCGTTGACAGAGAAGGCTTTTGCATATTATACTTATTATAAGGTAAGAATGGTTTTCTTTTGAAAGAGAGGTGCATGACAATGTCTGCCCATCGCTTGCAAGATGCACTTGATGCGTTGAAAAACACCCGCGTGCGTATGACTCCGCAACGTCATGCGATTTTGGAATTTTTATATGAATCAATGACTCATCCGACAGCTGACGATATTTATAAGGCGTTGGAGGGTCGTTTTCCCAATATGAGTGTGGCAACCGTTTATAATAACCTGCGGGTCTTTAAGGAAGCAGGGATCGTTAAAGAGCTGACATATGGAGACTCATCGAGCAGATTTGATTCGGTTACCTCTGATCACTACCATGTGATCTGCGGGAATTGTGGAAAGATCGTCGACTTTCATTATCCTGGGTTAGACGAGGTGGAAACGCTGGCGGAGCATGTGACAGGCTTTAAGGTTCATAGTCACCGGATGGAGATTTATGGAACGTGCCCATCGTGTCAAGGAGAAAAGGTCAATCATTAAAGGGGCTGGGACAAAGGGTGTTTTTCACCTTTTGCCCAGCCCCTAAGAATGTGGTAAGTGAAGCCATTGCACCTATATGCTCTTAGTGTTTGGTGCCTGTCCGACACGGACAGGCACTTTCTTATTGCTTCGATTTTGATTTGCGGTTATAGGTTTCGTCAAATTCTTTTCCTTCGAGTGATTTATCTAACGTTAATGGCTCGCTGCAATGCATGCAGGCATCAACCCGGCCAAGCATTTTTGTCGCTCCGCCACAGCTGGGACACACAACCTGAATCGTCCTCGTCGACAGCATTCCGATCCAAAAGTAGACGACGGTACTTCCGATCACAAATAAAAAACCGAGCAGCATCGTAATGGTCATCAGAATAACCGATTGTCTGAAGAAGATGCCGATATACATCACAAGGATGCCGATAAACACAAGTGACAACGCAAAGGTTCTGATCTTATTAATTTTGTTCGTGTATTTTAAAGCCATGATTGTCCCTCCTAGCATGTAGTATAGCATATGGCGGTCAATTCAACATCCGTTCGATTCTGTCAGAGTGGCAGGAGATTTCTCGTGGGCGTCGAAGAAGATAGTTCTGCATCGGTATTTTTTGATTTGAGAAAGGAGTTTGATGGTAATGGAAGGAACACTGCGTCAATTATATCAGGACAGAGCCGGCTTGGAGGAAACGCTGGCTATTATGTTAATTGAAAAGGAGATGTCCCCGCTGTCCATTACCGATGGCTCTGAAGTTGTTATCCTTCTTATTCATAATAAGCCTGAAGAGGAATGGCAGGTAAAGCATTACGAGGTGGATGGCAAACAGGTTTCGTTTCATTTCTTAAGTCAATGCTTGATGCATCAGGTTTTAATTGCCGGAAATCAGCGCCGGTTAATAGATTGGCTCGTCAATGGGAAGATTGTTTTTGACCGGAATGAGTTTTTAATGGGGATTAAAGATAGAATTGAATCCTTCCCGCCCAAGGATCGTTCGAAAAAAATGACGATTCAATTCACAAAGCTGCTCAGAAGGTTTGAGGAAGGAAGAACGTTGTTCAGACATCAGCATTACTTCGATGCATACAGCCATATGATGCATGCGTTGCATCATTTAGCACGTTTATCGGTTATTCATCACGGCTATTATCCGGAAGTGACGGTTTGGGAGCAGGTTCGTCATATTGAACCGCAAACGTACAAGCTTTATCAGGAGCTATTGAAGAGTGAAGAGCCGTTGGAAAAGCGGATTGAGCTTCTTATTTTAGCGACGGAATTCGCTGTTCATTCCAAAACGAGCGTCGGCAGCCAGCATTTTCTTTCTATTATTGAAGAGGGACCGTCGACGATGGCCGATTATATGGAGCATCCGGAAGTCGAGGATTACCGCGTCGATTTAGAATTGTTGGTCCAGCATTTAGTTGAAAAAGGTTTTCTTTCAACGGAAGAGGAAAAAACAAAAGCGGAAGGAATAACAAAAATCACTTATTTTCTTGAAAAAATATGTTGACGTCATTTTGCAGGTGTGATAAATTATTATTTGTCGCCGCTGAGGTGATGAAATGATTTAAATTAACCCTTGACGCGAAATGTCAACCGGTGTTAAGATATAAAAGTCGCCATTGGCGATTCGAGTTCTTTGAAAACTGAACAAAAGCCAAGCGAAAAAAAGGTGACGAATGTCACCGCAAAAAAGTCAGCGGAGCCTGCACAGGATGCAGCGTGAAGCGACTGTCAATTTATTAACGTAAGAGCTTAATCAGCTCACCATTTTTATGGAGAGTTTGATCCTGGCTCAGGACGAACGCTGGCGGCGT
>NZ_JBEPKD010000028.1:0-53755 GCF_040544555.1 Halalkalibacter oceani | reverse complement strand
CCTTAGAGATGATGAGGTTGATAGGTCTGGTGTGGAAGCGTGGCGACACGTGGAGCTGACAGATACTAATCGGTCGAGGACTTATCCAAGCAATTCTTGATATTTGCACAATCATGATCTAGTTTTGAAAGAATCAAGTCCATGTCCCCTGTTTTTGGGGACTGGGCGAAGCAATGTGCGGAGTCGCTACAAGTTTTTCAAAGTCTAGAGAGGAGTGGGGTTCTCCACTCTAGACGAGTAGCGTACGGAGCCATTGCGACTTCCCCGATATAGATTGATCAAAGAGAACCTAACAAGGTAATCTCTCGATCAAAAGTCCGGTGGCGATAGCGAAGAGGTCACACCCGTTCCCATGCCGAACACGGTCGTTAAGCTCTTCAGCGCCAATGGTAGTTGGAGGCTTCCTCCTGCAAGAGTAGGACGTTGCCGGGCGATAAAGTACAATCCAAGCGGATTGTGCTTTTTTATTGCACAAAGGATAACGCACAAGGCGCGAAGAGCACTCGTTCGGAAGAACGAGCAGCTTCTGTGAAAAAGCCGATGGGTACTGCGTGAGAAAACAGCGAAGCAAAGCAACCTGTCCCCCTGTGAGACGAACCGTTTGTCTTCGTAGGAGTTCATGAAAAAGGGACATAGGAAAGCGACAAGAGCATCATCCCCGTAGAAGACAAATGGCGAGCCAGGACGTTGCCGGGCGATAAAGTACAATCCAAGCGGATTGTGCTTTTTTTGTATGTTTGAAAGTAAAAGACACTGGTTTGAGAGAACAAGGGACTTTTCATGAGAAAGCCAAGGGTACGGTGTAATGAAGCAACGAAGCAAAATGTCAAGTTCCCTCTTTGGCTGCTTCATAAATAGTTGAGGAATAAGTATTAAAAATAGTATGAACATTCAAATTTTTATATTATGATATAGAATGTTAGCAATGACCTAGTAAGAAAGTGGGGGATAGGATGAAAAGCATTAAGTCAAAAATAGTACTTGGTTTTTCAATCATTATTTGTATTCTATTATCATTTTCTGCTTACAGTATTTATAGCATTCGGCAAACGACAGAATCGATTGAACAGCTCCGATCAGAAAAAGTTCCCGTTGTGATAATGAGAGAAAGATTAGCACTTAATATTGCAGAAAGGCTTGCTTTGTCCAATAATTATGTGTTAGCCGGGAGAGATGAGACCTTGCAGCAATTCGAGGAATTAACGACAGAGAGCAAGGCGCTGGAAAATTGGCTAGCTGAAAATACGAATGATGATGAAATAAATGAATTAATCATTCAAAGTGATGTGTGGGCCACCTTGTTAGAAACAGAAATTTTTGTACGCTCCGATACGGAAGATAACGATCAGGCGATCCGGATGCTTTCCTCCCAGGTGACCCCTTTGGCGAACCGGCTTATGGAAGGTCATAAAGAGGGAGCCGAGAGGGAGGAGCAAGAGCTTTCTCTCCAGCTGGATGAGATGGCGAGAGGAAGCATTCAGCTTCTAAATGTAACCGCTATCATAGCGGGGAGCGTGTTCGTTCTCAGTATCATGATTGCCTTATTTATGGCGAATCTTATTGTAAAGCCGTTAAAGATGCTGTTGCAAAGAGTGAAAATTGTGGCGACCGGCGATTTATCAATGGATCAAATTTCGATACGGACAAAGGACGAGGTAGGCCAACTGTCGGAGGCTTTTAATGACATGACAGGAAGTTTAAGAAGTCTGTTGAAAAAGACATTGGGCATGTCGGATCAAGTAGCGGCGACAGCAGAGCAGCTGTCAGCGAGTTCACAAGAAACGGCTGCAGCAACAAATCAGATAGCCGGGGCGATTCAAACGGTTTCTACAGCTTCCGAACAAGGGGTACGTCAAGCGAAAGAAAGCAGTATCTCGGCCGGGCATGTAAATGACGGGATTCACAAAATTACCGAGGCGGCAAATGGAGTGGAGCAGCTGGCAGACGAGGCTTCGCGTCAGGCTCTGGAAGGAGAAGAGGCAATAGAACAGGCTGCCGAACAAATAAATACAATTCAACAAACGGTTACGCAGGCGGCGGCGCTTATTCACCAATTAGGCGAGCAGTCTAAAGAAATTGATCAAGTCGTGACCCTTATTACAACAATTGCTGAGCAGACGAATTTGTTAGCGTTAAATGCGGCGATCGAAGCAGCGCGGGCAGGTGAGCATGGTAAAGGCTTTGCCGTTGTCGCTGATGAAGTGCGGAAGCTGGCAGAAGAATCCCGCCAGTCAGCTCAGAAAATAGCTGGGATGCTTGAGTTGATTCAAAAGGGCACAGTGCAGGTGGTCGATGAAATGAGCAAAGGTACAGCGGAAGTGGAAGCGGGTACAAAAGCCGTTCACAAAGTTGGTGAGTCGTTTACAAGTATCGCCGCGGCAATTGAGCGCGTGACAGGAGAAATGAGTCATGTCTCGGCAGCGACAAAGCAAATCTTGCAGCATACAGGCCAGCTCAATGAGGCTCTCACTTCGATGGAATATGTCTCTGTTCAAAATGCAGAATCTGCTCAAGCCGTTGCCGCCAGTGCCGAGGAGCAGCTGGCATCGATGGAGGAAATCGCCAGTTCGGCAGAAGCATTAAGTCAACTGTCGGTAGAGCTGCAAGGTGCTGTCGGCAAGTTTACGCTATAGGCGAGGATTAAAGATAGTTTCAAAAGACTGAGAAGTTGGCAGCGAAAAGTGAGCAGAGAAAGACAGATGCTTTCCCTGCTCACGAAACCTTTAGTCTAAACTGATCTTTTCGACATTGACACGGCCGGAGAAAAAGGTAGCTCCGCCGCCCATATCTGCCAATCGATCTGGGGTGAGGGCATTGACCGTTTGCTTTTTTCCCGGCATATCAGCCCAGAGTCCCTGGCTGACGACAACGCCGGGAAGGACGTTATCTCCGACAGCGGCCGTCAGCTCGCATTCACCGCGCGCATTCCAGAGGCGGACAAGCTCGCCATCCTCGATATTTAAAGTTTCCGCATCTTTTTTGTTCATATGAATCTTCGCTGTCTTTTCCAGTTTAATATGCTTTTCGTTGTTGGAAAAGGTTGAGTTCAGGAAATTATGATTTGGACCCGGTACGAATAAAAATGGAAACTCCTCTTCTTCGACAAGCGGCGTATATGTCGGGAGAGGAGGATGACCATCCTTGGCCATCAGCTCGGAATACAACTCAATTTTTCCGCTCGGCGTATCGAGCTTCTTCAATGAAAATGAACTCCGATCAGCTTTGACGTAGTGGTTTTTGACCAAATCCTCGTAGCGGATATGCTTGATAAAAGGGTTGTTCGACTGGGCAAGCGTCTCTTGAATCAGCTCTTCATCGGAAGCTTGGAGAGCCTCGTCGTCATAGCCCATTGCCGCTGCCAACAGACGGGATACCTCCATATTCGATTTGCTTTCGCCATATGGCTCGACAACAGGCTGCTGCAGTTGCATATAGTGATGCCAGTAAGAGGCATAAAAGTCGGTTTGTTCAAAGGCCGAGGTCGCCGGTAGGACGATATCGGCGTACTTGGCCGTTTCTGTTAAAAAGAGATCGTGCACGACGGTGAACAAGTCGTCGCGGCTTAATCCTTTTCGGACTTTATTGCTCTCCGGTGTGACAACAGCCGGATTGGCATTGTAAACAAATAATGAATAAACCGGAGGATCGGCTTCAAGCAGCACCTTGCCGAGCTGATTCATATTAAACGTTCTCGTCTGCTTGTTCTCAAGTAAGTCCGGACGCTGGAGCGCTGCGCTATTATGGCGCAAAAAGCTTTTATTAGACTTAATTGCCCCCCCTCCTTTTACTTGCCAGGCCCCGGTGAGAGCCGGGAGACAGGCGATGGTGCGGACAATCATTCCGCCATTATCATGGTGCTGGAGTCCGTTGCCGATCCGGATAAACGATGGTGACGTTGTTCCGTACATCCGTGTCAGCGCGTAAATATCATCGACAGGCACGCCGGTAATCTCGGAAACCGTTTGTGGATCGTACTGTTGGACATGCTCCTCCAGCTCCGCATAGCCGACGGTGAATTCCTTCATAAAGTCGCGATCGACCATCTTTTCAGCAAAGAGGATATGCATCATTCCGAGCGCCAGTGCGCTATCGGTGCCGGGACGGATCGGAATGAACCAGTCGGCCATCCGTCCTGTCTGGTTTTTATGGACATCGATTACGACAATTTTAGCGCCGTTTTTCCGGGCTTTCTGGGCAATCGTCATTTGATGCATATTCGTGCTGACGGCATTGATGCCCCACATGATGAACAGCTTCGTTTCCGTCGTTTCCTCAGGGTCTGTTCCGACGCTGCCGCCCATCGTATACTTATAGCCGGTTGAGCCGGCGACAGAGCAGATTGCCCGCTCGAGCTGACTCGCTCCGAGCCGGTAAAAAAAGCGGCGATCCATTCCTTCGGCGTTACTATTTCCCATATTGCCGTAAAAGCTGTAAGGAAGAATGGACTCTGGTCCATGTTCCTTTATGAAACGCTTCCAGTTTGAGACAATCGTTTCAATCGCCTCGTCCCATGTAATCGGCGTAAAGCTACCGTCTCCTTTTTTCCCCGTTCGTTTTAAGGGAGTGGTCAGTCTTTTCGGATCGTAGAGTCGATCCGTCATATGGCGGACTTTGTTGCAAATGTTTCCTTTCGTGACCGGATGATCGGGATCTCCTTCGATTTTAACGATTTTCCCGTTTTCTTTATGCACGAGAAGGCCGCACTGATCTGGACAATCAAGTGAACATACAGATGGAAAAATTCCGTCTTTTTTCAATAGGTTTGCATGCATATCATCTAATCCCCTCGAAAAATAAAGTTACTAGATTATATCATTTAATGGAATCGTAGAAAAGGGAGGGGGGTACACGCACGTTGATCTGCTGTAATGAATATGATAGTGAAAACGTATGAAACGGCGTCGCAGCGCCGATAATGATGGCAGAGGTGATTGAAATGCCAGTAAAAAAGTCGATGATCATTCGTCTTGGCGACACTTGTGTCTTATGTAAGCAGCAGATGGAAGACGGAATTCATCTGTGCGAGGTTCATGTATGTGAAGAATGTGAACGGAAGCTTGTTGATGTGAATGTCGATGATCAAACGTATCCTCTTTACGTGGAGAAGCTGCGGCAGCTTTCACTTGAGCGTTTTTTATAAAGAATTTTTGCAAGCGGGCGCCCTTCCTATATAATAGAAGAAATTAAGTAGCGTTTTCGTAAGGGGGTTCTCCTTCGTGGGGAAAGCACGTATTCCATTAATTCAAGCTTTGCAGGATCATCGCCGGAAGCAGCCTTATTCCTATCATGTTCCGGGTCATAAAAATGGCCGCTTTTTTCATTCGAGCCTGAAAGCTGATTTTCAAGGAGCGCTCGGCTATGACGTCACAGAGCTGATCGGTCTCGATGACCTGCATGCGCCGGAGGGACCGATCAAGGAGGCGCAGGATGCCGCGGCCAGGCTGTACGGCGCCCGCGAAAGCTTCTTTCTTGTCGGGGGGACGACAGTTGGAAACTTAGCGACATTATATGCTTTGTTTTCACGCGGCGATACGGTATTTATTCAGCGCAACAGCCACAAGTCGGTCTTCCATGCAGCCGAGATCGCCGGCGTGCAGCCGGTTCTGATCGGGCCGGAATATGATGAGGGCACCGGGCATGCAGTCGGCCTTACCGCGGCTGCACTTGAGGCTGCACTCGCACGCTATCCCGAAGGAAAAGGGCTTGTGTTGACCTATCCGAATTATTTTGGCGTCAGTCTGGCGATCGAGCCGGTACTGGAGGTGGCGAAGAAGGCGGGTCTGCTTGTCGTCGTCGACGAGGCTCACGGGGCTCATTTTTGCTTAGGGGAGCCGTTTCCGCCGTCGGCCTTAACAGCAGGAGCGGATGCCGTCGTTCAATCAGCGCATAAAATGCTGCCGGCCTTGACGATGAGCTCGTATCTTCATTTGAACGGCACGCTGACTCAAGCGCAGTGCGGCAACGTGAAGGAGGCGCTGGCGATGTTCCAGTCGAGCAGCCCGTCTTATTTGCTGCTTGCGTCGCTTGACGGGGCGAGGGCGTATCTTGAAGAGCTGGACGCGAATGACATTCGTTCGATCCTGGATGAGGTGGATCAGCTGAAGCAACGGCTCGCTAAAATTGAGCAAATAAAAATCATAAATTGGCCGGAAGAAAGGTATCATTTCGATCCGTTAAAAGTTACAATTAAATCAAATACAAATCTAACAGGCTATCAGCTTCAGGAGCTTTTTTATCAGATAGGGCTTTATCCGGAAATGGCCGATGAATGTCATGTGCTGTTAACGCTCGGCCTTGGCAGGGGAGCGGTACCGCAGCGGGCGATCGATCAATTACAAGAGCTGTTAAGTCCGCATGAATTGGTGCCTGAGGTTAAGCAGCTTCCAATTGACATCAGCCGGGTGACAAGGCTTCATGCCTTTGCTGGAGAGCTGGCTCATATGCCGAAGCAACGTGTCGGCTTACAGGAAGCGAGCGGCAGGATTGCCGCTGAAACGATCATTCCGTACCCTCCGGGGATTCCGCTTGTGCTTAAAGGGGAAATGATCACGGAGCGTGCAGTGGAAAGCATTCGCCGGCTGCAGCGGGCCGGGGCGACATTTCAGGGAAGTCAGCCGGAGCTTGAATCGGTTTTAGTGACAGAGTTGGAGGAAAGACAATGAAGGAAGGGCTTTTTATTACCGTAGAAGGCGGAGAAGGAGCTGGCAAAACGAGCGTGTTGCACTACATTGAAGCTCGTTTGCGGCAGGAAGGGCATAAGGTGATGCGCACAAGAGAGCCTGGTGGCATTGATATATCCGAGAAAATCAGAGCGGTGATACTCGATGTCGCCCATACAAAAATGGATGCCCGCACCGAAGCGCTGTTATACGCTGCCGCCCGCCGTCAGCACCTCGTCGAAAAGGTCATTCCGGCATTACAGGCAGGCACGATTGTGTTGTGTGACCGCTTTATTGACAGCAGCCTTGTGTATCAAGGTTATGCAAGAGGGATTGGTTTTAAAGCAGTAAAAGCGATAAATGAGTTTGCGATTGAAGGGTACATGCCGGACATCACGCTCTATTTTGACGTGGAGCCCGAGGTGGGACTCGCCAGAATTGAAGCTGACCGCAACCGTGAGCTGAACCGGCTTGATCAGGAGAACCTCCGCTTTCATCAGGAGGTGCGCGCGGGTTACCAGCTCGTGCTTGACCAATTTCCCGAGCGAATCAGGCGCATTGACGCCAATCGGGCGATCGAGCATGTACAGGAAGAGGCGCTTCGTCAGGTGAAAGCATTTTTAGATGCTCAAATGATAAAGTAGCACGATTATGAAAAGGAGCTGAAAAAAGATGAGACTAATCATGGCTGTTGTGCAGGACAAGGATAGCAATCGTTTGTCAGATGCGCTTGTGAAGGCTGATTATCGGGCGACGAAGCTGGCAAGTACGGGAGGATTTTTGAAGGCCGGTAATACGACGTTTCTGATCGGAACAGAGGATGAGCATGTCGATGACGTGATGGCGATCATTAAAGAAAATTGCCAAAGCCGTGATCAGCTCGTCGCTCCCATTTCGCCGATGGGTGGCAATGCAGATTCCTATGTCCCGTATCCGGTAGAGGTGCAGGTCGGAGGAGCAACCGTATTTGTTTTGCCAGTCGAGCAATTTGAGCAATTTTGAGGTGGAAAGAGCCATGCAATCATGGGAGCAATTAAGCGTCATGCAGCCGAGAGTGGTGCTCATGCTGACGAAAGTAATTGAAAGGAACCGCCTGGCGCATGCCTATTTGTTCGATGGCAGCAGCGGGACAGGAAAACAGCAGGTGGCTCTTCAGTTAGCGAAGAGCTTCTTTTGCCGGAACAGGACGGGGGCCGAGCCGTGCCAAACGTGCCGTGATTGCCGCCGGATTGAACACGGCAATCATCCCGATGTTCATTTTATCGAGCCGGACGGGCAGTCGATCAAGAAGCATCAGGTTGAATACTTGCAAAAGGAATTTACATATAGAGGCGTCGAGTCGGGAAAGAAAGTTTATCTCATCAATGATGCTGATCTCATGACGGCCAGTGCGGCAAACAGCATGCTGAAATTTTTAGAAGAGCCGACAGCGGACACGTTGGCGGTGCTGATGACGGAGCGGCGTCAGAAAATCCTGCCGACGATTCAGTCGCGCAGTCAGCAGCTCAGCTTCGCTCCCTTGCCGCGGCAGTTGTTTGTAGACAAGCTTGAAGCAGAAGGAATTTCCAGCGGAAATGCGGTTTTATTGGCTGGATTAACAACAAATTACAATGAGGCAATCACTCTATTAGAGGGAGATTGGATTGCGAAAGCACGAAGCGTAGTGATACAATTGATGGAAGAGCTTTATCAACGGCCAAATCAAGTTTTATTTACGTTGCAGGAAAAGTGGCTTCCTTTATGTAAGGAGCGCTGGCAGCAGGAAAAAGGCCTTGATATGATGCTCTTATGGCTGAGAGATGTGATGTATACGAAAGTCGGAAAGCAGGACGGTCTGACCTACATTGATCAGCAGAAACAAATCGAACAACAGGCGTTCTCAAGCTCGCATGATCGCGTCAGCGAAAAGATGTCATTTGTCGAAGAGGCAAAAAGGCAGCTTCAGGCCAATGCGAATCTGCAGCTCCTGATGGAGAAGCTGTTGCTTACAATACAGGAGGGATAGAAGATTGCATCAAGTTGTGGGCGTCCGTTTTAAAAAAGCGGGCAAAATCTATTATTTCTCCCCTGGTACGTTTCAGTTGGAGGAAGGAGAATCCGTCATTGTTGAAACGTCAAGAGGCATTGAATACGGACGGGTTGTCATCGGAACGAAAACAGTCGGTGAAAATGATGTCGTCCTGCCGTTAAAGCAGGTAATCCGAATTGCCACACAGAAAGACAAATTAACGGTGCAGGAAAATCTCGAAGCGGCAAAGAAAGCCTTCGATGTATGTGCAGAGAAAATAACGGCCCATGAGCTCGATATGAAGCTTGTTGATGTGGAATATACATTTGATCGAAATAAGGTGCTGTTTTATTTTACGGCAGATGGGCGAATTGATTTTCGTGAGCTGGTGAAGGATCTGGCGGCGATTTTCCGGACGAGAATTGAATTGCGGCAAATCGGCGTACGGGACGAGGCGAAAATGCTCGGCGGTATCGGTCCTTGCGGAAGAGTGCTCTGCTGTTCCTCGTTTCTCGGTGATTTCGAGCCGGTTTCGATCAAAATGGCGAAGGATCAGAATCTTTCGCTGAACCCGGCCAAAATATCAGGGCTGTGCGGACGGCTGATGTGCTGTCTCAAATATGAGAATGACATGTATGAATCAGCGAAACAGCAGCTTCCTGATGTCGGAAAGCGCATTAAAACACCTCATGGGAAGGGAAAGGTGATTGGGCTTAATCTCCTTGAACGTTTAATTCAGGTGGAGCTGGCTGATGGAGAGCGGATTCTCGAATTCACGATGGATGAGTTATTCAACAAAGAATTTGTGCCAACAGAAGCCACAGAATAATGAGGTGGGAGCAGAGTGGACAAAAAGGCAATATTTAAGCAAATGAGTCAGCTTGAAGAAAGAGTCGGTTCCTTTCATCAAGATGTGCGCGGCCTAAAAGAACAGCTCGCTTTTTTAATAGAAGAAAACCATTCACTCCGCATTGAAAATGAAAAGCTGCGCGAACGTCTGGAAGGGCAGCAGGAAAGCGAAGCGAAGGCTGATCCGAAGAAACAACCAAATCAAAAGAAGCCTCTTGTCGGCGAAGGTTATGATAATTTAGCAAGATTATATCAAGAGGGCTTTCATATTTGTAATACACACTATGGAAGCATTCGTTCAGATGGAGATGATTGCTTATTCTGCCTGTCCTTTTTGCATCAGAAATAAGCAATATACGAGGTTGTCCCGTGCAGGCCGAAATGTCGGCTTGGGGGCAACCTTTTCTTTAGAGAAAGTGGAGGTTCGAGGAAGGCACTGGCTGAGAACAAAGATCATTGCAGTGCTTCTAAGAAAAGGAGATGACGACAAGCAGTGGATTTATTACAAGGTGAACGCTGGGATTACATTGCCGGGACTGAGCTGCGTGTGATCCAAAGCCCGGATGTGTTTTCGTTTTCCATCGACGCGATTCTGCTCGGCAGATTTGTGAACGTGCCGATTCAGAAAGGCCGCATTCTTGACTTATGCACGGGCAATGGAGTCATTCCTTTAGTGATGGCGACTCGCTCAAAGGCGGAAATCATTGGCGTCGAGCTGCAAGCGCGGCTTGCCGATATGGCAAGGCGGACGGTGGAGGCGAATCAATTCAGCGGCCGGGTCGACATTGTGGAAGCGGATATTAAGCAGCTGCCGCAGGACGTCAGGCGTGGCTCGTTCGATGTCGTGACATGCAATCCTCCCTATTTTCAAACAGCGACAATCGCCGAGCGGAATCTTAATCCGCATCTCGCTATTGCCCGGCATGAGATCCACTGCACGCTTGAGGATGTGATCCGTGCCTGCAGTGAATGCGTGAGGCAAAAAGGCAAGGTTGCCCTTGTCCACCGGCCCGAGCGGCTGGGTGATCTGATCACGCTGATGCGCGCCTATCGAATTGAGCCGAAGCGGATGCAATTGATTTATCCGAAAGTGGGTAAAGAAGCGAATATGGTATTACTAGAAGGAATTAAGGATGGGCGGGCTGGGATGAACTGCTTGCCGCCGTTAACCGTTTATAATGAAAAAGGGGAATACAGCACGGCGTTTCGGGCCGTTTATGAAAACAGCGCCGACCAACAGCAATCAGTGAGAAAGGATAATTGCGATGCAGCAGCAAAATAGCTTTGCCGAAAGGAACGAAGGTGGACTTTATCTCGTGCCGACACCGATCGGAAATTTAGAGGATATGACCTATCGGGCCGTCCGCACTCTTCGGGAGGCAGATCTGATCGCTGCCGAGGATACGAGACAGACGATAAAGCTTCTACGTCATTATGAGATTGAAAATACGCTCGTCAGCTATCATGAGCATAATAAGCATAAGGCCGGGGAGAGTCTGATTCGACAGATGCAGGAAGGAAAATGGATCGCGCTTGTCAGCGACGCCGGAATGCCGGCTATTTCCGATCCTGGCGAAGAGCTTGTCCAGCAGGCGATTGCGGCAGAGCTCCCTGTCGTGGCGCTGCCCGGGGCGAATGCGGCGTTGACGAGTCTTGTCGCATCAGGCCTTCCCGCTACCCGCTTTCAATTTATCGGCTTTTTGCCAAGGCAGAACAAACAGCGGCAGGCTGTGCTGGAACAGGTGAAGCAGCATGAATCGACACTGCTTTTTTATGAAGCGCCTCACCGGATTAAGGAGACGCTGAACGCATTGCTGGCGGTGCTCGGAAATCGGCGGATCGTCATTTGCCGGGAACTGACGAAGAAGTTTGAAGAATATCAGCGAGGTACGATTGAAGAAGCAGTACACTGGTGTGAGGAAGGAACAATTAAAGGTGAATTTTGTCTCGTTGTTGAAGGGACGGATGGTCAGGCAGAAGCTGATGCTTGGTGGGAAAAGCTGAGCATTGTACAACACGTTCAGCATTATATCGGATTAGACATGAACCAGAAGGAAGCGATTAAGCAAACAGCGAAGGATCGCGCTCTTCCGAAAAGGGAGGTTTATGCGGCTTTCCATCAGCTTGACTGACGAGCCGCGATATTTCGCAAAAAAAAATGTCTGCAAAGGCTTTTACACCTTTGAGACATCTGTGGAGTTTTCACCTATTAAGCTTTTGATGTGCGCGCAAGGTATTCCTGAAGGTCTTTCAACACTTCTTCGGCACCTTGTGGGCTCAAAATGATTTTTCCATTGGCAATGGAAAGGTTGTCATCAGACACTTCACCAGTAAGTTGACAAGTCATGTTAGGCTTGTACTTCTTCAAAATAATGCGGTCATTGTCAACATAGATTTCGAGTGCATCCTTTTCAGCGATGTCAAGTGTACGACGAAGTTCAATTGGAATAACAACTCGTCCTAATTCATCAACTTTACGAACAATCCCAGTAGATTTCATTATCCATTTCCCCTCTCAACAATATATATTTTATAATGATGTGTCATTATTCGACATATTTCTATCTGAACTAAGAATACCAGTGTTTCCAAAACGAGTCAATTCTTTTTTTGACTAACTATGTAAAAATTCGTGAAATTTCAAAAAAATGATAAGAAAACGGGAGTATGTAAGGATTTTTCAGAATGGAGGGAAGAGAATTGTTGGAAATATCCTCTTTATTAGTAGAAAAGATCAAGGGAATTAATGGAAAAATAAAATCGACATATCAACACAATCAAGAGGATAAAAAGATCATTCGACAAAATCTCCTTAAATCAGGGGCGGAATTTCGACAAATGTGTCGATATTCGACAGAAACCATTTCAAAGTGGCTGGATGGACGAGAGGTGGCGGGAGTTGACGGCTCTGTCAATCAGACAAAGGGAGAGGCGCCACATGTGCTTTATGTTTTCCAGGCGCTCGCCAAAACGACAACTGGTCATCAATGCTTAACCTCGGATGTGTACGCGCCTATATTGGAAAAAAACGATGAAGAAGATCAAGGGAAAAATTGGCGGGCCCATATTTTAGCCAAGCTTGAGCTGGAGGCCGCTTTTCAGTTGCTTGAAGAAAGGGATGTCGGGCTGCTGTTGATGGATGGGGCGCTTTATCATTATCGGATTGACGCCCAGGAAGAATGGGAAAAACTGCGGCAGAAGGCGCTTGAAAAAGAAGTCGTCTTAATCGGCGTGTCGGAAGAAATTACGACGGAAAACTTAATGAAGCTTGAAGCGTTTCATATGTACCGCAATCGGCCGCAGGCGTTTGACCGCGACTTGTTGTTCGGCGTATTGGAGCGTGATGAGCTTGTTTATGTTGAAACAATCCAGCATAAGGCCGGCTTGCAGTCCGTCTGGATGCGTCCGAGTGCCGATCCGGCGATTACCGGATTCGATATGCTGGAGGAACAGGCTCATCTGAAAGAAGAGGTTGGCAATTTGCTCGCGACGTTAACGCCGAAGGATGGACGCGGCATTCCACTCTGGCTTGATTACATCGACAGGGAGGTGCGCGTCACTGATAAATTGGTCGAAGCGCTTGTCGAGCAATATATTGATCCGGAGCTGCAACATCGTTTTTTTGCCAAGAAGAGAAACTACCGTCCGTATTAGGAGAAAAAGGAAGGAAGATGGCTGATGCAAGTTGTAGGGGTAACGACGCAGCATGAAGTGTATGTCGCGTCAAAGGTTCACAAATTTCGCATGAATGAAATGGTCGTCATTGAGGATGGAGACCTGTACCAGCCGAAAGGAGAGGTGGTTGAAACCTTTTCCTATAACCGCTATATTCCGATGGGCTTTGATAAAGGGCTGGCCGATGATCAAGTGCTAAAAACACTTGAGCATATCGGCTATGACATCGGAGCGGATGATATTCATTTAGCGAAGGTAAGGCTGTTTGAGGAGGCGGTCCAGCCGATCCAGACCGGGGCCGAGGTTCGCCATCCGCATTTTGACGAAATTTCGTCCTTGCTGGTTAAGGCTGCTCCGGAGGAAGGGCTCGTTCTTGGAGAAGTAAAGTCGACTGACTTTATTAGCGAGACGATTCCGGCTTCTCTGAAAGGGCTGCTTTCGATTCAGGATCATGAGGGCGTTCGTCCGCAAAACGGTGTTCCCTTCATTTTCGATATTCGGGCGATGCAGCAATACCCGCATATTGGCGTTTTCGGCGGTTCGGGCTCAGGAAAGTCATTTGGCTTGCGGGTAATGCTGGAGGAACTGATGAAGCTGCGCATTCCGACGCTCGTCTTTGACCCTCATTTTGAGATGAATTTTTCTGCCAAGGCTGAAGGGGTGACCGATTCAATCGATTATCAGGAACGCTATCTTGTCGTCCAAATCGGAAGAGATGTCGGCGTCGATTTTTCGGCTTTGTCCGTTCGTGATGTGGAACGGCTGCTGTCGGCTGCCGGCTCATTAACCGAGTCGATGATCAACGTCATTCAGTCGACGCATAAGCGCAAGGACAGCTACCAGTCTTTCAGCGACCGGATTGCCAACCTTGCCGCCGCTCTGGAATTAGGGAAGCAGAAAGTGGAAGCGATGCTGCACGACGGCGGGATGACGCGGGATGAGCTGGATCGCTTTGATACATATCGCAAGCTGCTTGACCAATTCGGCAGTCTGCCGCTCGCTTCGGTGAAAGGGATTCAATGGCGGGTAAACCGGCTTAATCAGGCCGGGCTGTTCCAGCAAAATATCCGCTCAATTGAAGAAGGAATCCATAGTGGCCAGCTTGTCGTCGTTCAGGGACCAGTATGGCTGCTGCAAGTGTTTTCAAGCTACGTCGTCGGCGCACTATACGGCAAGCGCCGCTCTTATAAGGATGCAAAGCTGCAGCAGCTGCAAGGGGAGTTTTTCCCGCCTTTTGTCATCGTGACCGATGAGGCTCATAATTTTGCGCCGAAAGGCTTTGACGCACCGGCGAAGTCGGTGCTCAAGGAAATTGCCCAGGAGGGTCGGAAGTACGGAGTCTTTCTCATTTTTGCGACGCAGCGTCCGACGTTGCTTGATGAAACGATAACAGCCCAGCTCAATTCGAAGTTCGTTTTTCGTACCGTGCGCGGCACCGATATCCAAACGATTAAAGAAGAAACCGATTTGACGCATGAGGAAGGCAAGCGGCTGCCTTATCTTCGCTCCGGCGACGTCTTTGTTTCTTCAGCGATCATGGGCCGGACGATGGCTGTTCGAATCCGGATGGCGCATTCGTCCAGTCCGCATACGTTAAACCCGTTCGACGAGCTGCGGGAGATGAAGCAGCAGGACAGCAGCCAGCTGCTTGAAGCGCTCAAGCCCCAGCTTCCGCTTGCGGAAACAAGCATTATGAGTCAGCTGACGGCATTAAATGAAGCGGCAAAAAGAAGCTGGGATGTGCAGCAGTGGAAGAAGGAGCTTGACCGGCTTAGCCGCGACGGTCTGCTGAAAAAAGAAAAGACACCGTTTGCGACGCTGTATACCGAGCCTTGACGGGATCGCCTGATTTCGGTATATTTTGGGTATAATCCAGACATAATGGAGAAAAAAGAAAAGCGTTGATCCGATGAAGGGATAAGTACGGCAGAGTCGTCTATAAGTAGCCAGTGTGCTATGCAGAGAGCCGGGGGAGCTGGAAACCGGTATAGAGGATGGTCGGAAAATGGTCCCGGGAGGAGTTCATCTTCGAGTGGCTGTGCCATAAGGGGATGACGTAGCTGGCGTTAACAGAGGAAGTCGTCGAAGACTTCATGAGCCCTTTGCTGCGAAGTGAAGGGGAAGCTGGGTGGTACCACGTGAGAGTCGCTCTCGTCCCGATGCGGATGAGGGCTTTTTCTATGCAAAAAAGGAGGATATGAACGTGACAGAAAAAAAGACGTTTTATTTAACGACACCAATTTATTATCCGAGTGACAAGCTCCATATCGGACACGCCTATACGACGGTGGCCGGGGACGCGATGGCGCGCTACAAGCGCCTGCGCGGCTATGATGTGCGCTATTTGACCGGGACGGACGAGCACGGGCAGAAGATTGAGCAAAAGGCAGCAGCGAAAGGGCAGACGCCGCAGCAGTTTACCGACGAGATTGTCGCCGGCATTCAAGAGCTTTGGAAGAAGCTCGATATTTCCTATGATGATTTTATCCGGACGACAGAGGAACGCCATAAAAAGATCGTTGCCAAAATTTTTGAGCAGCTGCTTGAACAGGGCGATATTTACTTAGATGAGTATGAAGGCTGGTACTCAATTCCTGATGAAACTTTCTACACGGAACGGCAGCTTGTTGATCCGGTCAAGGATGAGGATGGAAAAATCATTGGCGGGAAAAGCCCTGACAGCGGTCATCCGGTCGAAAAGGTCCGGGAGCAATCGTATTTCTTCAAAATGAGCAAATATGCCGACAGGCTGCTGAAGTTTTATGAGGAAAACCCTTCCTTTATACAGCCGGAGTCGCGCAAAAATGAAATGATTAATAACTTCATTAAGCCGGGGCTTGAGGATCTGGCTGTTTCGCGGACTTCTTTTACGTGGGGAGTGAAAGTGCCAAGCAACCCGAAGCACGTCGTCTATGTATGGATTGATGCCTTGTCCAACTATATAACGGCGCTTGGCTACGGCTCTGAAAATGAGGAGCTTTACCGTAAGTATTGGCCGGCTGATGTCCACCTTGTCGGAAAGGAAATCGTCCGTTTCCATACGATTTACTGGCCGATCATGCTGATGGCGCTTGATTTACCATTGCCGAAAAAAGTGTTCGGGCACGGCTGGCTGCTGATGAAAGATGGAAAAATGTCGAAATCAAAAGGAAATGTCGTCGACCCGGTGCCGTTGATTGATCGTTACGGGCTGGATGCGCTGCGCTACTACTTGCTGCGTGAAGTGCCATTTGGCTCGGACGGCGTGTTCACGCCGGAAGCGTTTGTGGAACGGGTCAATTATGATCTTGCCAATGACCTCGGCAATCTGTTAAACCGTACGGTCGCGATGATTCATAAATACTTTGACGGCGAGATTCCGGCTTACGTGAAGGATGCGACGCCGTTTGACGGAGAGCTTGTTGAGCTTGTCAGTGCAACGGTGACAAAGGTCGAGTCGGCGATGGAGGAAATGGAATTTTCCGTCGCATTAACAGCGATTGGCCAGCTTGTCAGCCGGACGAACAAATATATAGATGAAACTCAACCGTGGATGCTGGCAAAGGAAGAAGCGAAAAAAGAGGAACTCGGATCGGTCATGTACCATCTCGCTGAATCGCTCCGCCATATTTCAGTGATGCTGCAGCCATTTATGACTAGCACGCCGAAGAAAATCTGGGAACAGCTCGGCGTCACGGATGAGCACACGAGCTGGGAATCGATTCAGTCGTTCGGTCGGCTTCCGGCTAAAACAGCCGTACAAAAAGGTGAGCCGATTTTTCCGCGCCTCGATATGGAAGAGGAAGTGGCCTATATCGTCACGCAAATGGGTGGTACGGTGAAGCAAGCTGATGAAAACAAGAAAGACGACAGCGATGTTCCTGAAGTCGACGAGATTACGATCGACGATTTCTCAAAGGTCGAATTAAAGGTTGCTGAAGTACTGGCTGCCGAGCCTGTTGAAGGGGCGGATCGCCTGTTGAAAATTCAGCTCGATCTCGGTTACGAAAAGCGCCAGGTTGTATCCGGGATCGCGAAGTATTACACGCCGGGCGACCTCGTTGGAAAAAAAGTCATCTGTGTCACAAATTTGAAGCCGGTCAAGCTGAGAGGCGAGCTGTCGCAAGGCATGATTCTTGCCGGAACAAAAGGGAAAAAATTGCAACTTGCTACGATTGATGGAAATTTGCCAAATGGAGCGAAAGTAAAATAAAGGAAGAGATGTCATGATGCTAAAATAATTTCGTTTGACCAAGATCTGTGAAAAAGGTCCTTGCGGGGAGAAAGTCGAAGGTCTGGCTGAAAGGTCGTCTATCGAGGAGTTTTTTTCTCTGTTGGACGACCTCTTCCTAATCAATCGCGTCATATTTCTTCAACTAAAAACTTTCCTATCATAATAAAAAGGAGATCGTTATGTTATTTGATACTCATGTGCATTTGAATGCCGATCAGTTCGAGGATGACCTGGACGACGTGCTGACGCGCGCCCGGGAAGCCGGCGTGACGAATATGGTTGTCGTCGGCTTTGATGAAAAAACGATCAAACGAGCCCTTGAGCTCGTTGAACGTTATGAGGAGCTTTATGCGGCGGTCGGCTGGCATCCCGTTGATGCTGTGGATATGACCGATGAGCATCTTGCCTGGCTGGAGGAGCTGTCTGCTCACCCGAAGGTGGTCGCTCTCGGGGAAATGGGTCTCGATTATCATTGGGACAAGTCGCCGAAGGATGTGCAAAAAGAAGTGTTCCGTAAGCAAATTCGCCTCGCAAAAAAAGTGAAGCTGCCGATCATCATTCACAACCGGGAGGCTGATCAGGATATCGTTGACTTGTTGAAGGAGGAAGGAGCAAGCGAGGTTGGCGGGATTATGCATTGCTTTGGCGGCAGCGTGGAAATCGCCAAGCAGTGTCTTGATATGAATTTTTATATTTCTTTGGGAGGACCGGTAACGTTTAAAAATGCGAGACGGCCTAAGGAAGTCGCTCAGGCTGTTCCGCTTGATCGTCTGCTGATTGAAACCGACTGTCCGTATTTGGCGCCTCATCCAAATCGTGGAAAGCGCAACGAACCGGCTTATGTGAAGCTCGTTGCCGAGCAGATTGCCAGCCTGAGAGAGATGAGTTATGAACAGCTGAGTGCGGTAACAAGAGAAAATGCAAAAAAACTTTTTGGCATTTCTTGATAGCCGGTTCTGACGCCTGTTGACGAAGCTTGTCTAACGACTCACTCGTTCGAAGAAGTTCTACACAAGAGATGACATGCATACAGTGGACGTGTCGATAAGTTTTTGTTTTCTTTACCGGCCGATTCATAGATAATAAGGTCGATGCGGCGAAGAAACAAAATCAAAAAGTTGACAAAGGGAGGCTGAGTGTATATAATTCGGACGTTGAGAAGGAGGAATGCATGACATGGAAGCCAATAAGCTCCGAATTCTTCCAGTCAACCACTTTTGGAGAAATGTGGTACTCTCCGTCATCAGTCTTATTTTATTCGTATGCGGAATGATTTACGCAGTTTATGAGACGACGAAGGCTACGGTAACGATCTCGATTGATGGTGAGAATCTTACGGTGCAAACGCACGCATCTACAGTTGCCGAATTGATGAGAGAGCAGGATTGGAATGTCCAGGAGTATGACCATATTGAACCTGGATTAGATACAAAGATATCAGGCAATATGGCACTCACATGGGATAGGGCCAAGGAGGTCTTTGTCACCATTGACGGACAAGAAGAGTCGGTATGGACTACAGCAGATAATGTCGAACAACTTATACATGAACTAAATATTGACTACAAAGAGCACGATTTACTTAAGCCCTCGCTCGAAGCCGAAATTGCAGACGAAATGAGCCTAGTCTATGAATCTGCCTTTCAGGTAGTGCTTTCAAGTGACGGTGAACAAAAGGATTTTTGGACAACTTCGACGACTGTCGCTGACTTTTTAGAGAAAGAGAATGTTTCATTAGGTGAACTTGATCGCGTCGAACCAGCGTTGGAAGAACGGATAGACGAGAAAACAGACATTAAAGTGATACGTGTAGAAAAAGTCACCGATGTGGTGGAAGAGGCCGTCGAATTCGGGACGGTAACCCGGAAGGATAGTAGTTTGGAGAGCGGCAAAGAAACAGTCGTTCAGGAAGGCGAAGAAGGACGGGTGAAAAAGCACTATGAAGTTGTGCTTGAAGATGGCAAAGAGGTTTCCCGCGAGCTTGTGAAGACAGAAACGGTGCAGGAAAGTACGGACAAAATTGTCGCAGTCGGAACGCGTCCGGCAGCGCCGACCGTTTCAAGAAGTCAAGCTCCATCAACAGCTTCTGCCAGCCAGGGCGGGGAAGGCCGCACGCTGACGGTAACAGCTACCGCATATACGGCTCAATGCAGCGGCTGCAGTGGAGTAACCGCAACAGGAATCAATTTAAAGAACAACCGCAGTGCGAAGGTGATTGCGGTCGACCCTAATGTGATCCCGTTAGGCTCCCGTGTTCATGTCGAAGGCTATGGTACAGCCGTGGCTGCTGACACTGGAGGGGCGATTCAAGGGAATAAAATCGATGTTCATGTGCCGACACAGGCAGATGCACAACGGTGGGGAAGAAAGCAAGTGAAAATCACAATTCTGAACTAATACGTGTTTAGAGGCAGCAGTGGCTTTGTACTGCGTGACGTCCATATCGAAGAACCCTGCTTTGGTATGGACGTATACAACGAGGCGCAGACTTCGGACACTGCTTCGAGCTTAAGACAAAAGGTAAAAAAGCCGACCTTTTGTCTTAAGCTCTTTTTGCTGTTAGCGTTAAGACAGGCTACAATGGAATAAGCAATGCCGATAGGAGAATAATGATGAAGATTAAAGAAATGATTGTCGTAGAAGGAAAAGACGATACAGTCGCGATTAAGCGGGCTGTTGATGCCGATACGATTGAAACAAATGGTTCGGCTGTAAACGAAAGAGTGCTTGCGCAAATTGAGCTGGCCCAGCAGCGGAGGGGCGTGATTATTTTAACCGATCCCGATTATCCGGGAGAGAGGATTAGACGGATCATCAGTGAACGTATTCCTGCCTGCAAGCATGCGTTTCTGCCGAAGCGCGAGGCTCTTTCAAGGACGAAAAATGATTTAGGTGTCGAGAACGCTTCGCCGGAGGCAATCCGCTATGCCCTCAGACACGCCAAAAAGGAAGAGGAAGAGCTGAAAGTAGAGCTTATTGACCGGCAAGACCTCCTTGACGCAGGATTAATTGCCGGACCGAAAGCGAAGCAACGCCGGGAGCGGCTTGGCATTATTCTGAACATCGGATATGCGAATGGAAAACAGTTTCATAAACGCTTGCAGAAGTTTCGAATTACAGCAGAGGAATTTGCCCGGGCTGTTCATCAGCTGTTTGAGGAGGAAAACAACGAATGACAAAAGATATTGCGACACCAATGCGAACGAAAGAAATACTCGATAAATTTGGCTTCAGCTTAAAAAAAAGCCTCGGACAAAATTTCCTGATCGACACAAATATACTTCACAAAATAGTAGAAGCGGCCCAGCTCACCCCCGATTCCGGCGCGGTGGAGATCGGCCCCGGAATCGGCGCGCTGACGGAGCAGCTGGCAAAACGGGCTAAGAAAGTGGTCTCGTTTGAAATTGACCAGAGGCTGTTGCCTGTCCTGGAAGAAACGCTGTCTCCCTATGATAATGTGACGATTGTCCATTCTGATGTGCTAAAGGCTGACCTTCAGGCGACGTTGGCGACTGAGCTCGCAGACGTGTCCGATGTGATGGTCGTCGCGAACCTGCCGTATTATGTGACAACGCCGATCCTGATGAAGCTGCTTGAGGAAAAGCTGCCGATTCGCGGAATTGTCGTGATGATTCAGGCTGAGGTGGCGGCCCGGATCGCCGCAGCCCCTGGATCGAAGGATTATGGCGCGCTCTCGATAGCCGCTCAGTATTATGCTGTAGCTGAGAAAGTGATGACGGTCCCGGCGACGGTTTTTGTGCCGCAGCCGCGGGTTGATTCTGCTGTGTTACGGTTGACGCTCCGTGATAAGCCCGCTGTTCAAGTTGAAGATGAAGCTTATTTCTTCCGCGTCTTTCATGCCAGTTTTGCGAATCGCCGCAAAACGATTTTAAACAATTTGATTCATAATCACAGCACGAAGGAGCAGAAGCCGGCTGTGCTTGCGGCGTTGGAGGAGGCTGGGATCGATCCTCAGCGTCGGGGCGAAACGCTCTCACTTGAAGAGTTTGCCCGCTTGAGCGATAGCTTATATAAAAGGTTGCCGAAGGCCTAGCACACTCCCTCCTCTTCTGACATAGCCTAAGGGGAGAGGAGGCCGTGCCGATGAAACTGAAAAAAGGAGATATCGTTGCCCGCCTTTCATACGAATGCGATTTATTATTTCGGGTTGTTTCCATCCGGGGCGATACAGTCGAATTAGCCGGGGAAGATATGCGCCTGCTCGCAGATGCTCCGGCAGATGACCTCGTTCTCATTTCGGAAGAAGAACGAACGGCCTACCAAAAAGAAGCCAAAGCCCTTGAAGAGAACTCCTATCGCCTGTTTAGGCAGGATGCGAAGCTGATGAAGCAGCGGAGCGAGTACGAGGTCACGTCGGAATATGCGACGAGTCCGAACTACTTTGAGCTGAGAGGACGGGTGCTTCATATCGACGGTGATAGTTTATATTTGCGGAAGTGTACCGATCTGTATGAAAAGCTCGGGGTGCCGGTCTATGGCGTTCACTTACATGAAAAGGAAATGCCTGAACAAATAGAGTCGCTTTTGCAAATGGTACAACCAGATATTGTCGTCATTACCGGTCATGATGCCTATTTAAAAACAAAAGGCGACGAGCGGGATTTGCGGGCATATCGCCATACAAAATACTTTGCCGAATGTGTCCGGGTGGCGCGGAAGCAAACCTGGCACCGTGATGAACTGATCATCTTTGCCGGGGCGTGCCAATCTCACTTTGAGACATTAATTAAAGCGGGAGCGAATTTTGCCAGCTCGCCGGACCGCGTCAACATTCACGCCCTTGATCCAGTCTATATTGCCGCCCGTATCAGCCTTACATCGTTTATGGATTCGATCCGGTTAACGGATGTGCTGCGAAATACGATTACAGGGGAGAAGGGTCTCGGCGGGATTGAAACAAAAGGTGTCATGAGGCGGGGGATGCCGCTGAAAATCGATCATTGAATGGCTGAAGGATGTGCAGAACCGGCACGGGGTGCATGTCCTTTTTTGGTGTCTTCGGATTTTTTTCCATACATATTGCATGGCGAATGAGACATACTAACGAACAATGAACGACAGGAACGTAAAAAAAACCGTTGTTTGAAGAGAAATCTGTTGACAATATTCTTGTTTGCTTGTTATAATTTAAAATTTATTTGACGAATTATGCAAGCTGTGCTATACTGAATAAAGAGTGAGGTGGGTGTAGTTATGGCAAAAACGTTAATAGACATTAAGCGTGCCTTGGATGCTAATGTTGGTAAGAGGATTACAATTAAAGCAAATGGTGGTCGTCGTAAAACGTCAGAGCGTACTGGTCTACTCGAAGAAACATACCCGTCTGTTTTCATTGTGAAATTAGATGAACAAGAAAATGCTTTCGAGCGAGTTTCATACAGCTATGCTGATATCCTTACAGAAACGGTCGAACTCATGCTTTGTGAAGATAACGTTGATTCAACAGTTTCCAAAGCGTAAGCGTCGATTGATACACAACCGGATATGCCTCCCTGTTAATTTCAGGGAGGCATATTTGTGTTGTAGTTGCTCACACTACTAATGTCACGCTATTGCTAACTTACAAAAAGGAGTGGTTAAGACATGAGCAGACGCAGGGGAGTCATGTCAGAACGCTTTAAGGAAGAGCTGGCCAAAGAGCTTGGCTTCTACGAAACGGTCCAAAAAGAAGGCTGGGGCGGTATTAAAGCGAGAGATGCTGGGAATATGGTAAAACGAGCCATTGAAATAGCAGAAAACCAATTAGCAAACCGTGACAATTCATAGGAGAAGAGACATTCTCTTATGTATACAGGATGTCTGGCAGGTCGAAACTGGCCTGTTAGGCATCCTTTGTTTTTCTGGAGAAAAGCAAAGGAATACTTCTTGAGTGGTATGTTCAGCAAACAAGTGATAAAATAGCGTAAGCAAATGGAATGAGTAGAAGGTGACAAACGTGAGATATTCAGTAAAGGCCCCGGCAAAAATTAATTTAACATTGGATGTTCTTCATAAACGGCCGGACGGCTATCATGAAGTGGAAATGATTATGACGACGGTCGATTTAGCTGACCGGATTGATTTAACGTTAACGGACAACGGAAAGATTATCATCGATGTTTCCGAGGGATTTGTCCCGAGCGACCAGCGGAACCTGGCCTATCAGGCAGCGGAATTATTACAAAAGCGGATGAACGTGCAAAAGGGGGTTTCGATTTATATTACAAAGCGGATTCCGGTGGCGGCGGGACTGGCAGGCGGAAGCAGTGACGCCGCTGCGACATTGAAAGGGCTGAATAAACTGTGGAAGTTGGGCCTTTCAGTGGACGAGCTGGCGGAGATCGGCAAGGAGATCGGTTCGGATGTCGCCTTTTGCGTTTATGGCGGAACCGCGTTGGCGACAGGCAGAGGGGAAGTGATCGAGGCGATTCCGGCTCCTCCCTCGTGCTGGGTGATTTTGGCGAAGCCGCCGATCGGGGTATCGACAGCTGATATCTATAAGCGGCTCACTCTGCAAAACATTGAGCATGCGCCGACAGACCGGATGATCGAAGCGATCAGACAGCAGGATTTCACCGGGATTTGCGCCAACCTTCATAACGTCTTGGAATCGGTGACATTGGATATGTATCCGGAGGTGCGCCATATTAAAGAGCAGATGCTCCGCTTTGGAGCAAATGGTGTCCTGATGAGCGGCAGCGGGCCGACGGTATTCGGACTGGTCGAGCATGAATCGAGACTTCACCGGATTTACAACGGGTTGCGGGGTTTTTGTCAGGATGTGTACGCCGTTCGGCTCATTCGCTCAACAGATACTTGCTAGAAACCGGATAAAAGTGTTATGTTAAAGGAAAATATTCGGTTTTGTGGAGGTAGCATGAAAAAGCTTAAACGAAGCGGTCGTCTTGTCGATATGACCTATTATTTGCTCCAGCATCCACATGAGGTCATTTCACTAACTCATTTCTCAGAACGGTATCAATCGGCAAAGTCTTCGATCAGCGAAGACTTGGTTATTATTAAAGAAATTTTCGAAGATGAAGGCTACGGCACTTTGCTGACCATTTCAGGAGCAAGCGGCGGGGTGAAGTTCATACCGCGGATTGATTATGCTCAGGCTGAAGTGTTTATGCGCGAGTTGATTGATCAGCTTGCTGTACCGGAACGGATTTTGCCGGGCGGTTATTTGTACATGATGGATCTGCTTGGCAGTCCACGATTTATTCAGCAGGTCGGGCAGGTGTTTGCTTCGGTGCTGGCGAATAAACGTATTGACGCGGTCATGACAGTAGCGACAAAGGGGATTCCACTTGCGTATGCGGTGGCTCAGTACTTAGATGTCCCTGTCAGCATTGTCCGGCGCGATCATCTTGTTACGGAAGGCTCCATGGTCAGTATCAACTATGTCTCCGGCTCGTCAAAGCGCATTCAGACGATGACCCTTGCCCGCCGCAGCCTTGCGCCCAATTCCCGCGTCTTTATCGTCGATGATTTTATGAAGGCCGGTGGAACGATTCGCGGGATGATGGATTTGCTTGATGAATTTCAGGCAGAGCTTGTTGGGATTGGTGTCCTTGTTGAGTCGGTCGGGGTCGAAGAACGGCTTGTCGATGAATACATGTCGATCACGAGGCTCTCGGAAGTTAATGTCAAGGAGCGAAAGATTACGGTCGAGCCTGGGAACGTTTTAGACTTATTAAAAACAATCACATTGGAGGAGGAAAAATAAAATGAAAATCGTACATACAAACAGTGCGCCAGCTGCAATCGGACCATATTCTCAAGGGATTATTGTCAATAATATGTTTTACAGTTCCGGTCAAATCCCGCTTACGGCTGAAGGAGAGCTAGTCAACGGGACGGTGGAAGAACAGACTCATCAGGTTTTCAAAAATGTAAAAGCGGTATTGGCTGAGGCTGGTGCGTCTCTCGACACCGTCGTCAAAGCGACCGTTTTTATTAAGGACATGAATGACTTTCCAGCTATCAATGACATCTACGGCGAGTATTTTGGGGAGCACAAGCCTGCCCGCTCGTGCGTTGAGGTTGCCCGTCTGCCAAAGGATGTTTTGATTGAAATTGAAGTCATCGCTCTTGTCAAAGCGTAAAAGACCGGGTCAGTCCTATTAACAATAAGGGGAATAAACGGTTTCTGGAACTTATGTGAGACGAATGTACTCTTACTCATAAAATGTTTTTTAATTTTTTGATTTAGAAGAAGGAATTGCCATCTTTTTAGAGAATTCTTATAGCAAGAATAACATTCTAGAGGTGGTGACCAACATGCAGGTGACAGATGTCAGATTGCGTCGAGTCAATACAGAAGGCAGAATGCGTGCTATTGCCTCCATTACGATTGACCATGAATTTGTGGTGCATGATATTCGAGTAATCGATGGTAATAACGGCCTATTTGTAGCTATGCCGAGCAAGCGGACGCCTGATGGAGAATTCCGCGACATTGCCCATCCGATCTCGTCTCAAACAAGAGAAAAGATTCAAACGGCTGTGCTGACGGAATACGACAAAGCAGGCGAATATGAAGAAGTTGAATATGAAGAAGCGGGTGCTTCTTAATCACAATGAGGGTTCCACTACTAAGCGTGGAGCTCTTTTCTTTGGGCGGACAGTCTTTACAAGGCTCAAACGATTCCCGTTCATTTGAACCCAAAAAGGAAAGCGATTACTTTCTTTTCGTCTCGTGCTGATGGACGCTTTTCAACTTGGCTTTGTCACAAAAGATTAAAAATACCCTTTTGCGACATCTCCTTGAAATACCCCTGGTTTTAGGATATATTCGTAAGGGAAAAAGGAACACCTGGGGGGAAACCATGAGCAGTCGTTTTGCGGTCATATTAGCAGCTGGACAGGGAACGAGGATGAAGTCCAGTCTTTATAAAGTGCTTCATCCAGTATGTGAAAAACCGATGGTTCAACATGTCGTTGATCAAGTCACAGCGTTAGGATTTGAAAAAAAGGTGGCGGTTGTTGGGTTCGGCGCTGAAGTTGTCAAGCAGCAGCTGGGAGATCAGGTCTCCTATGCCGTGCAAAAGGAACAGCTTGGCACAGGCCATGCCGTCATGCAGGCGGAAAGCCTGTTAAAGGGAGAGCAAGGTACGACGGTGGTGCTGTGCGGAGACACGCCTTTGCTGACAGCTGAGACGATTGAAAAATTGCTTGACTGTCATGAAAAAGAAGGAGCAAAGGCAACCGTCCTAACCGCGATTGCGGAAGATCCTACTGGATACGGGCGGATTATCCGCGATGAAAAAGGGCTTGTTGAACGAATTGTTGAGCATAAGGATGCCTCCGAACAAGAACGGAACGTATGTGAAATTAATACTGGGACATATTGCTTTGATAACGCGAGCCTGTTTGCGATGCTGAAGCAGGTCGGCAATGACAATGTCCAAGGAGAGTACTACCTTCCGGATGTGATTGAATTATTAAAAAATGCCGGAGAGAAGGTCGCTGCTTATCAAACACCGCATTTCGAGGAAACGATAGGGGTCAATGACCGGATAGCGCTTTCAGAGGCAGAGAATAGTATGAAAAGAAGGATCAATCATTATTGGATGCGTCAGGGAGTGACAATGATTGACCCGGCGCAAACGTATATTTCAAGTGAAGCGACAATCGGTCAGGATACCGTACTCCGTCCCGGGACAATCATCCACGGGAAAACGGTAATCGGAGAGAACTGCGACATTGGCCCGCACACCGAAATCAAAGATAGTGTCGTCGATAATGGAACGGTGATCTCACAGTCGGTGATTCATGATAGCGAGATCGGCAAGGCCGTACGAATTGGCCCGTTTGCCCATATTCGTCCGCAATCGAATATCGGCGATGACGTGCGGATCGGAAACTTTGTCGAAATCAAAAAATCGACAATCGGAAATGGCAGCAAAGCCTCCCACTTAAGCTACATCGGTGACAGTGAAATAGGCGAGGGGGTAAATTTCAGCTGCGGGGCTGTGACCGTCAACTATGATGGCAAGAACAAGTTCAAAACAAAAATTGAAGATGGGGCTTTTATCGGCTGTAATGCGAATTTAATCGCTCCGGTTACAATTGGAAGGAACGCTTTAGTTGCTGCAGGCTCTACGATTACCGATGATGTGCCGAGTGAAGCATTGTCCATCGCGCGAGCAAGACAGACGAATAAAGAAGATTATCAAAAAGGCAAATAACAACCACTAAGGTGAAGTGAATTTTTGGAGGGAAAACATAAAAATGGCTAAATACGGTGATCCAAGTTTAAAGGTTTTTACATTAAATTCAAATAAAGGTCTTGCTCATGAAATTACAGAGCATATTGGTGTCACGATGGGTCAAAGCTCGGTTACGCGCTTTAGCGATGGAGAAGTGCAGATCAACATTGAAGAAAGCATTCGTGGTTGCGATGTGTATTTGATTCAATCGACTTCCGCTCCTGCAAACGAACATATTATGGAGCTGTTAATCATGATTGATGCGATGAAGCGTGCATCGGCCAGAACGATTAATGTCGTCATCCCTTATTACGGCTATGCGCGTCAAGACCGGAAAGCACGGGCCCGTGAACCGATTACGGCGAAGCTCGTAGCGAATCTGATTGAAACAGCAGGGGCGACACGCGTATTGTCGATTGATCTTCATGCAACACAAATCCAAGGATTCTTCGACATTCCGGTTGACCAGCTGATGGGTGTACCGATTTTAGCCGATTATTTCTCAGGAAAACAATTAGAAGATATTGTCATCGTTTCCCCGGACCATGGCGGAGTGGTCCGCGCCAGAAAAATGGCTGACCGCTTAAAAGCTCCGATTGCGATTATTGATAAACGCCGTCCGCGCCCGAACGTGGCCGAGGTGATGAATATCGTCGGGAATATTGAAGGAAAAACGGCGATTATTATTGATGATATTATTGATACAGCCGGAACGATTACGTTGGCAGCGAATGCTTTAGTGGAGCATGGGGCGAAGGAAGTGTACGCATGCTGTACGCATCCGGTGCTGTCAGGACCGGCGATGGAGCGGATTGACAATTCAAAAATTAAAGAGCTTGTTGTCACGAATACGATTGAGCTTGATGAGAATAAGAAAAGTGAGAAGATCACTGAGCTTTCTGTAGCGCCACTGATGGCCGAAGCGATTATACGCGTCCATGAGCACGCGTCTGTCAGCACGTTGTTTGATTAATAGGCCACTGGCGTAATTGGTGAACGAACCTCAAGATGTAATAATGGGCTACTGCGAAAACGTAAGTAAGTGGTTTAAATTGACTCATTTAGGGAATACAAGTGATAGAGACTTGAAAACAAATTTGAGGTGAGGCGAGATGGCTACGATTTTAAAAGCAAGCCCCAGAGAAGATTTGAAAGGTTCAGCAACGAGACAATTGCGTAAAGACGGTTATGTGCCGGCTGTATTATACGGGAACAAAATTGAAAGCCAGCCAGTATCCGTTGAAGGAGTAGATTTTCTGAAAACGGTTAGAGAGGTTGGGAAAAACGGGTTATTCTCTTTGGAGGTGTCCGGGAAGAATAAACATCAGGTTATGATCCATGATCTGCAAATCGATCCGCTGAAAAACGAATACCTCCACATTGATTTCTTTGAAGTCGATATGACTTCGGAAATTGATGCGGCGGTACCGGTCCGGTTAACAGGAGAAGCACCGGGTGAGAAGGAAGGCGGCATCGTTTCTCACTTGATGTACGAAATCAGCGTAAAATGTTTGCCGTCAGATATTCCGGAGGAGATCAGCGTTGATATTTCCGGGCTGGCAATTGGTGACTCGATTCAAGTAGCTGATATTCGGTCAACTGTTCAGGTCGAGATCACGAGCGATGATGAAGAAACCATTGTGACAGTCCAGCCGCCGGCAGCAGAAGTCGAGCCTGAAGGAACAGAGGCTGAGGCGAAAGAGCCGGAAGTGATTGGAGAGACTGGGCAGGAAGAAACAGAAGAATAATATCCACATAACAGAAAGTCTGGCTCATGTGAGGCAAGGCTGCGCTGCACCCGCCTAGAGAGGAGAATCCCACTCCTTTCTAGGCTTTTAAAAGATGCAGCGCCTCTTTTATAGTAAGAGGTTCTCTTTTTTGATGGAGCGAGATGAAGTAAAGTTGGGAGCGGGTGAAGGTTGAAATTAATTATCGGACTGGGCAACCCAGGAAGCAAGTATGATGGTACGCGTCATAATATTGGCTTTGATTGCGTTGATCGTTGTGCAAAAGAGTGGGGAATTGAACTTAACCAGAGTAAATTTAAAGGGGTATTTGGTAAGGGCGTCGTCAACGGGGAAACCGTTTTTCTGTTGAAGCCGTTGACCTATATGAACTTGTCAGGAGAATCCGTTCGTCCGTTGATGGATTATTATCAAATCCCGATTGAGGATATCGTTGTCATCTATGATGACCTGGATTTACCGACAGGAAAAATCCGGCTGCGGCAAAAAGGAAGCGCTGGCGGCCATAACGGTATTAAATCGCTAATTGCCCACTTAGGTACACAGGAGTTCAACCGGATTCGCGTCGGAATTGACCGGCCGCGCAACGGGGAAACGATTGTTAACTATGTATTGGGGAACTATTATCCTGAGGAAAGAGATGCGGTTGGAGAGTCGGTTGAGCTGGTGGCCAAGGCCGTTGAAGCGTGGACAACGAAGCCGTTTCTTGAAGTGATGAATCAATTTAATTGACCGCCGTCGTATAGAGTTTTCCCGCCTTGTTCATACTAAAGTTACGAGTAGCGGGAAAGGAGCTAGATACGGTGGCGATTCATTACAAATGCCGTCATTGCCAGGTCGAGCTTGGAGCGATTGATGAGGAGCTGCGGGCTGAAGCGCTTGGCTTTGATAGTCTGACCAGTACGGAACGAACCGATATGTTGACATATGAGCCGAATGGTGATATACATGTGAATGTTATATGTGAGGACTGTCACGAGGCTCTTATGCGAAATCCCGGCTTACACGAGCTGGACAGAATGATACAATAGAATGAGCAGCAAAAAAGGGGTTGTCCCAAAAGCCACGCTTTGGGACAACCTCTTTAAGCAATGAAATCAAGCAGAAAAGAGCCTTTACACCATGAGCGAAGCTGTCTCTAATTAGAATAAAGCAGGATTCTAGGGTTCTAGCAAGAATAAACAGTAAATAGTGCTTTTATGAGATTAACAGAATAAATATAAATTGAACACTAACCATGGCGTTACTGGAATAACAGGGGGAACAGCATGTTAGGATTGCAGCAATATTATCAAAATAATGATGAGATAAAAGCGGTTTCAACAAGTCTTGAAGCGAATATGAAAGAGCAGCTTATATCGGGTTTAACCGGATCGGCACGCACGTTGTTTATTTCGACTGTCTTCCGTGAGGCACAACGGCCGACATTGCTTGTTACGCATAATTTGTATCAGGCCCAGAAGCTGTATGATGATTTGGTTGATTTATTAGGGGAAGACCAGATTCTTTTGTATCCAGTCAATGAGCTTATTTCAGCAGAAATTGCAATAGCGAGTCCGGAGATGAAGGCGCAACGTATTGACGTGTTAAATAAGCTGATTTATGGATTCAAAGGGGTGGTCATCGCACCGCTTGCCGGAATCAGACGCCAGTTGCCCCCGGTAAGCGTTTGGAAGCATCACCAGATTGATGTCGAGATTGGAACGGATATCGGCGATATTGACCAATTGATGAATAAGCTGGTGGCAATGGGCTTCCAGCGTGTCGATATGATCGCCTCACCCGGTGAATTCAGTGTCCGTGGCGGAATCATTGACTTGTACCCGTTGACGGAACCGGATCCGATTCGAATCGAGCTGTTTGACACGGAGGTTGATTCGATTCGGACTTTCTCCGTGGAAAATCAACGCTCAAAAGAAGAGAAGAAGGCCGTCCGGATTGGTCCGGCCCAGGAAGTGCTGCTTGAGAAGACACATTATGAACAAGCGGCGGCTGCTTTGGCGGAAGGTTTGGCGAAGACGTTAAAGGAAGTTCGGGCGAAAGAGACGAAGGAGAAGCTTTCGCAAAATATTTCCTATGAAATCGGGCAATTGAAGCAAGGTTCGACCTTCCAGGGAATGTATAAGTATATGTCGCTTTATTATGAAGGCGAGCATTCGCTGCTGTCATTTCTTCCCGCGAATTCGATACTGGTTATTGATGAATTGGCAAGGGTAAAGGAAATGGCGGAAAGCCTCGATAAGGAAGAGGCCGAGTGGAGCATCGCCTTGCTTGAGCAGGGAGAAATCATTCATGATGTTTCGATGTCGGTAGCCGTTTTTGAGCAATTAAAGCATTCTCATTATCCGATTATTTATTTATCGCTATTTTTGAAGCATGTTGCCCAGACTAACCCGGAAAATGTGATCAGCATCACATGCAAATCGATGCAGCAATTTCACGGTCAAATGCAGCTGCTTCAGTCGGAGGTTGCACGCTGGAAAAAGGCGGGGCAGGCTGTCGTATTCATTGCCGCCTCAAAGGAACGGGCTCAACGACTTTCCTTAAACCTTGAGACGGAGCAAATCGAAGCGGCAATTGTGGAACGCTCCACAGAGTTACGCGAAGGTCACACATATATTATGGTTGGAAACCTGCAAAGCGGCTTTGAACTGCCCTCGAGCAGGTTAGTTGTGATTACGGAAGAGGAAGTGTTCGCCAAGAAAAGGGCGAAGCGGCCACAGCGCAAGCAAACATTATCGAATGCCGAACGGATTAAAAGCTACTCTGAGCTAAAAGTTGGCGATCTCGTCGTTCATACGAATCACGGTATCGGAAAATACCTTGGCGTAGAAACGCTGGAAATCAATGGTCTCCATAAGGATTATCTCCACTTACGCTATAAAGGAAATGATAAGCTATATGTGCCGGTCGAGCAGATCGATCAGGTGCAAAAGTATGTCGGATCGGAAGAAAAAGATCCGAAAATTTATGCGTTGGGTGGAAGTGATTGGAAGAAGGTGAAAAAGAAGGTACAATCATCGGTCGAGGATATTGCCGATGATTTAATCAAGCTCTATGCTGAGCGTGAAGCGAGCAAAGGGTTTGCCTTCTCCGCTGATGGGCCTGAACAGGCGGAATTTGAAGCTTCCTTCCCCTATCAGGATACAGAGGATCAAAAAAGAGCGATCCTGGAAATTAAAAAGGATATGGAACGGCCGCGGCCAATGGACCGCTTATTATGCGGCGATGTCGGCTACGGGAAAACAGAAGTGGCCATTCGCGCCGCCTTTAAAGCGATCATGGATGGCAAGCAGGTCGCGATCCTTGTGCCGACGACGATCCTTGCCCAGCAGCATTATGAGACGATCAAAGAGCGCTTTTCCGAGCACCCGATCAAAATCGGTGTCCTGAGCCGTTTTCGCTCAAAAAAGGAACAAACAGAAACGCTTAAAGGCTTGAAGGCAGGTACGGTTGATTTGATTGTCGGTACGCACCGTCTTTTATCGAAGGATGTTGTTTTTCACGATCTCGGTCTGCTCATCGTCGATGAAGAGCAGCGATTTGGCGTGACGCATAAAGAAAAAATTAAACAGTTAAAAGCAAATATTGATGTTTTAACGCTTACAGCGACCCCGATACCGCGGACGCTGCATATGTCGATGCTCGGTGTTCGTGATCTGTCCGTTATTGAAACTCCGCCGGAAAACCGTTTTCCTGTCCAGACCTACGTTGTGGAATACAATGCCGCTCTTGTACGGGAGGCGATTGAACGGGAGCTGACCCGCGGAGGTCAGGTGTATTTTCTCTATAACCGCGTCGAAGATATCGAGCGGATGACGGAGCAACTGTCGATGCTCGTTCCGGATGCCCGCATCAGCTATGCCCACGGGCAAATGAATGAGCGGGAATTAGAGACGATCATGCTCGACTTCCTGGAAGGCAACAGCGATGTATTGGTAACGACGACGATTATCGAAACAGGGGTCGACATTCCAAATGTGAATACGCTTATTATTTATGACGCCGATAAAATGGGGCTCTCCCAGCTTTACCAAATCCGTGGACGTGTCGGACGTTCAAATCGGGTCGCCTACGCTTATTTCACATATCAGCGCGATAAAGTGTTATCGGAAGTGGCGGAGAAGCGTTTGCAGGCGATAAAGGAATTTACAGAGCTTGGATCAGGATTTAAGATTGCAATGCGCGATTTGACGATCCGCGGTGCCGGAAACCTGCTTGGCTCCCAGCAGCACGGCTTTATTGAATCGGTCGGGTTTGACCTCTATTCACAAATGCTGAAAGAAGCAATTGAGGAACGAAAAGGCGACAAACCGAAAAAAGAACGTTTCCAATCAGAGATTGACGTTAAGGTCGATGCTTACATTCCGGAAGCATATATCAATGATGCAAAGCAAAAGATTGAAATGTACAAACGGTTTAAAGGTGCCGAGACGGTTGAGGATATAAAGGATTTGCAGGATGAGATGTTCGACCGCTTTGGCGAATATCCGAAGCAGGTGGACTTTCTGTTGCGCTTAACAGCGATAAAGCTGAAAGCCAATCGGGAAAAAATCGAGCAGATTGTCGAAGGCAAGGATCATGTGGCGATTATTGCATCGGCTGAGGCTACGCAGAGCCTTGATGGGGCAAAGCTGTTTGAAGTCGCTCATCAGCTTGGGCGCGAGGTCGCCCTCGGGACGGCCGGAGACAAAATCAAATTTTCGATTAAAACGAAGACATTAAGCGATGAACAGCTCCTGACGATGATCGAGACAATTATCGGCGGAATTGAAGACGCGAAAAAGAATTAAATAAAAGACTAAGGACGTATACAACTCACAGAGGTGAATTCGGGGAAAACGTCAACCTCTAGTCACGACTCCGCGCAGCCGCTTTAAAAAAAGCCGCTGCGCGTTTTTTTAAAATTTTTCCGGGTAATTCGAGGAGGGGCGTCAGCTTCGCGCGTTGCTTCAAAGAAAAGCCGCTGCACGTTTTTCTTATGGATTGATGTTGTAAGCAGCCAAAGAAATTCATGTATTGGTGAATAGTTCTTTTTCTAAGAAAGATACTATAGATAATTCCACTTCACCAAGTACACACACCATTAGAAAGGGAGGCTAGTCAATATGAAAGCAACAGGAATCGTACGTCGCATTGATGATTTAGGACGTGTGGTCATACCGAAAGAAATCAGAAGAACATTACGAATTCGAGAAGGAGATCCGTTAGAAATCTTTGTCGATCGCGATGGAGAAGTCATCCTCAAGAAGTATTCCCCTATTTCAGAGCTTGGCGACTTCGCTAAGGAATATGCAGAGGCCTTATATGATAGCTTAAATCATTACGTCTTAATTGCTGATCGCGACACATTTATTGCTGTAGCAGGAGCACCAAAAAAGGAATATACAAACAAAAGTGTTGGTGAGATCGTTGAGAAGGTGATGAATGAGCGGCAAACGAGGGTTGAGGTTAAGAGTGGAGAGTATAATCTTGTCGGTGACCATCTTGATGATCTGAAAGGCTTTGTCATCGCTCCGATCATTGCAAATGGCGACCCGATTGGCGCCGTCGTTTTATTCAGCAAGGAGCAGGACCTATCCGGAACGATTGAACAGAAGCTCGCTGAAACAGCGGCAAGCTTCCTCGCCCGGCAAATGGAGCAGTAAAGTGGCTGTGACAAGGAGGGGTAATCCTTTTTGTCACGGCTTTTCTGTTTGAAGAGGTGGAAATGAGAGAAGACGAAAGCAGGATGTGGAAGGGAGAGTTTAAAAGCAGCTTAGCCTGTCGGCATGTCCCGGAACCGGGATGCTGGCAGGTTTTTTATAATGACAGGACAATAACGGGATCGTTTGGTGGCCTTTGATTCGACTGAATGAAAAGTAAAAACAACCTTTCGCTCAGCCCCTCTTGTAACGGATCTGCTTGGCGATACTCCTCTTATTCTAGTATGATAGAGGAGCATTGGATAATAAAGTGAGGCGACAGGTGATTGGACGTTCAAATGAAGAACAGGCCTTCTTTTTGGTATGGCTTTTTATTAGTATCAGGAGCAGCGGTTTTGGCAAAGCTGCTAAGTGCGATCTACAGAATTCCTTTTCAAAATATGGTCGGAGATGTGGGCTTTTATGTGTATCAGCAAACATATCCGTTGTACGGCATTATGGCGGTTTTGGCGATGTACGGCTTTCCGGTCGTGCTGTCAAAGCAGCTCGCCGGACTCAAGCAAGCTGATCGGCAACAGGCGAGAGAGGTTGTCAGCATCTTTTTTTACAGTCAGCTGTTTGGCGCCTTGCTTGGCTGGATTGCGCTCTTTAGCCTGGCGGAACCGCTTGCTGCGCTGATGGGCGACCGCGGGCTGACGGGGCCGATTCGGGCAATCAGCTTTCTGATTTTGCTATTGCCGGCTTTATGTACGAGCCGGGGCTATGATCAAGGGAGGGGCGAGCTTGGCTCAACAGCGGCTTCTCATATGATTGAGCAGCTCGTGCGCGTCGGCAGTATTTTAGCGATAACGATATGGCTCCTCCATTCAGGGGCAGACGTGTACGAGATCGGGACCGGGGCGGCGCTTGGCTCGATTCTCGGGGTGTTGACGGGCTTCCTCGTGCTCCAGCTGTTGAACAAGGGGGCGTGGCTGCGGCAGCTTATTTTGCCGCAGCAGCTTCCGTGGCGGCGCCTGCGAAAGCAACTGACGGCTTTATGGAGCCAGGCGCTGTTGATCAGCATGAGCGCGCTTGTCTTTATCCTCTTTCAGCTTGTCGATGCGTTAACCGTGATTCGACTGCTGGCGGGAAACGGGCTTCAGGAGCAGGCGGCCTATGCCGCCAAAGGGGTTTATGACCGCGGCCAGCCGTTGCTTCAGCTTGGCGTGGTGCTGGCAACCGTGCTGAGTCTGGCAATTGTCCCTTTAGTTGCAAACATGGTTGCCAAAAAGCGCGGGAAGCGGGCCGCAATGTATCAATATCTCTGTTATCGTCTGGCGCTTTTAGTAGGAGGAGCGGCGACCGTTGGCTTACTCGTAATCATCGAACCGACGAACCATATGCTGTTTACAGACCGTACCGGCTCCGAAGTGTTACGAGTGGTCGCTTTGGCGATTGTCGCCGGCTCCTTATTTTCAACGCTGGCCGGGATTTTGCAAGGGTATCATCTCGAGCATTATGCCGCACTGGCCGTTGGAATCGGACTTGCTATAAAAACAATCGGCAACATCGTCCTCATTCCGGCCTTTGGTACCTTTGGCGCTGCCTGGTCGACCGTTGCCGCGCTGACCGTCATGGTCATTTATGCGGTGGGCGTGCTGCGGCGGCACCAGCTTTTCTTTTTCGGAAGAGGCAAAGTCTATTTTTGGATAGGGGGCGTATTGCTGGCCATGGGGATGCTCACTCTCGCGTGGAGAGAGGCGGCGGGTTTGCTCATTCCTGACAGCAGGCTCGGTGATGCAGTCGTCGCCCTCAGTACGGCCGGATTTGGCGCGCTTGTCGTTGCGGCAGGTGTTATCTACTTCCCGATTTTTTCAGAGCAGGAATGGCGGACGATTCCTAAGGTAAAGCGGATCAGAAGATTAGTCAAAAGGAGCGGATAAGATGAAAGAAATAACGATTATTGGCTTAGGGGCCGGAGAGATTGAGCAAATGCCGTTCGGAATATACCGTTATTTACTGAAGCAGGAGGTCGTTTATGTGCGGACGGCTGAGCATCCGGCTGTTCAGGCATTAAAGGAGGAAGGGGTTGCTTGTAAGGCGTTTGATGACTTGTACGAGCAGCATGAGGAATTTGAAGCGGTCTATCAGGCGATTGTCGATGAGCTAGTGGAGAGCGCGGAAGAACAGGTCGTTTACGCCGTCCCCGGACATCCTTTTGTAGCGGAGCGCACCGTTCAGCTGCTTGTCGCAGAAGAAGCGAAGGGGACGATCAAGCTGAACATTTTGGGCGGGCAAAGCTTTTTGGATGCGATGTATACCGCTTTGCGGATCGATCCGATTGAAGGCTGTCAAATTGTTGATGGAACGGCGTTGCAGCGCGATCAGCTCGTGTTGACGGAGCATATGATTATTGTCCAGGTTTATGATGCGATGATTGCTTCTGAGGTCAAGCTGACATTAATGGAGCGTTTGCCGGATGATTATGAGGTGACGATCGTCACTGCTGCCGGCTCAAGTGAAGAAGAGCTGATCCGGGTACCGCTTTACGATCTCGACCGGCGGACGACGTTGAATAATGTAACCGCGGTCTACGTGCCCCCGGTACATAAAGAGGAGCTTCTTTACCGTGAATTCACAAAGCTAAGAAAGGTGATCGCCGCTTTGCGTGGTCCGGGCGGCTGCCCGTGGGATCAGAAGCAGACTCATCAATCACTGAAAAAGTATTTACTGGAAGAGACATATGAAGTGCTTGAGGCGATTGATGAGCAGGACGATGAGCATCTTGTCGAAGAGCTGGGCGATGTTCTGCTTCAAGTTTTGCTACATGCGCAAATCGGCGAGGACGAAGGCTATTTTTCGATTGAGGATGTTATCTATGCGATAACGGAAAAAATGATCCGGCGTCACCCCCATGTTTTTGGTGAAACGACTGTGGCTGACGCAGAGGAAGTTCTTGTGAATTGGGATGCTATTAAAAAACAGGAAAAGGGGAAAGAAGAAAACAGCTCCTTGCTGGCCAATATACCGAAAAGTCTGCCGGCGTTAATGGAGGCGGAACAGCTGCAAAAGCAAGCCGCAAAGGGCGGCTTTGACTGGGACGAGGCGGCGCCGATCTGGATGAAGCTGCAGGAGGAAATCAGTGAGTTTATGGTCGAATTGAAAGCGGGAGCCGAGGAGGAGATGACAAAGGAATTTGGAGATATTCTGTTCGTGCTTGCCAATTTAGCAAGATATTATAAAATTGATCCAGAAGAGGCTTTGCTGCAAACAAATCGCAAGTTTAAGCGACGCTTCCGTTACATTGAAGAGTCGGTCGGTGCGGAAGGCAAGGCGCTGACCGAGCTGTCTTTGGACGAGCTTGACGAACGATGGGAGCAAGCGAAGCAACTGGAACGAGAGGAGAATGAACACGATGCGTTTAGATAAATTTTTGAAGGTTTCACGTTTGATTAAACGAAGAACGTTGGCGAAGGAAGTATGTGACAAAGGCAGAATTCAAATTAATGGCCAGGTGGCGAAAGCGGGCTCGACGGTGAAAGCGGGTGATGAGCTTGTCATTAAATTCGGCCAGAAGACGGTTACCGTCAAGGTCGAAGCGATCCGTGATATCGTGCGCAAGGAAGAAGCCGGCACGATGTATACGATTGTCAGTGAAACGTCGAACGCCGCTGACTAGGGCTTGTTCTATTTTCCCTCCTCCTTTCATATAATGCGGTGAGAGTATAAAAAGAGGAGGGTCATGGGATGGATCATTCGTATGAATTCGGTACACCGATGGGGCGAGAGCGGCAAAATAATGACCACGATATTACATTAAAAGGGCGGAGACAGCTTGATATAACAGGAGTGAAGCAGGTGGAAAGCTTCGATAATGAAGAGTTCCTGCTCGAAACGGTGATGGGCTTCTTGTCGGTACGCGGTCAAAACCTGCATATGAAAAACCTGAACGTGGAGCTTGGGAATGTCTCCATTGAAGGGAAGATCTTTGACCTCGTTTATCTTGATCAAGGCCATCAGGATAAATCGAAAGGCTTCTTCGGGAAGTTATTCAAGTGAGCCTGAGCGTCCAACTTTATACGATGCTGTCCATGATTGCGATGGGCAGCTACATTGGCGCGGCAATTGATACGTATCACCGGTTTTCAAAACGCAGGAGCTCCTATCATTGGTTTGTCGCTTGTAATGATGTGATGTTTTGGCTGATGCAGGCGCTTGTCGTGTTTTATGTTCTGCTGCAAACGAATCATGGAGAAATCCGTTTTTACGTCTTTTTAGCCCTTATTTGCGGTTATGCGGCCTACCAGGCGATGCTCCGTCCATTTTACCGAGGTTTACTGGAGCGGTGCATTATGCTGACGGTTTCGATTTATAAAGGGATTGTCACGCTTTTTCGCTATCTTGTCATGAAACCGGTCACCTTCATATTGAAACTGCTCTATTCCTTATGTATGATGATAGTGACAGGCTGTACCGCGGTTATCTTGTTTTTGCTTCGTCTTGTTCTCGTGCCGCTTAGAGGGCTGGCCCTCTTGCTGTTAAAATGGACAGGTCTGTTAACGTATGTAAAGAAATCCGAGCCGATATTTGCTAAAATAAAGGAATTTATCAAGTCGATGAGGAAGAAGAAAGAGTAAGGGGTGATAATATGTCCGCAAATCGAGCAACAAGGGTCCGAACATTGGATAAAGCATATACCGAGCAGCGTGAACAGGAGATCCAATTCCAGTCGAAAAAGCGCAGAGGCTTAATCAGACGATTAAGTGCACTGGCCATTCTTGCCGTTATCCTTGGATGCGTTGGTGTGGCGACGATTTATGCCCAAACAGGTTCGCTTGAGGAGAAAAGACAAGAAAAAGTGGCGCTGGAAGAGCAGCTTCGGCAGCTTCAGGCCGAGGAGCAGCGACTCGAACAGGAAATTGAGAATTACAACAACATGGATTATATTGCTGAGGTTGCGCGACGTGATTATTACCTGTCCAAGCCGGGCGAAACATTATTTAAATTACCGGAACACTCGTCAGATTGACACTCTTTTTTGCATTCGGGTATAATATATTAGTGAACATTTTTAAGATTTCTTAAGGAGGATCTATTTTTACATGTCAATCGAAGTAGGCAGCAAGTTACAGGGGAAGGTTACGGGAATCACTCATTTTGGTGCATTTGTAGAGCTGCCGAGTGGGGTTACTGGCCTTGTACACATCAGTGAAGTAGCTGACAATTATGTCAAGGATATTAATGAATTCTTGAAAGTTGGAGACGAGGTTTTGGTAAAAGTCGTTAACGTGGAAGCGGATGGGAAAATCGGCCTTTCGATTCGCAAAGCCCAAGACCGTCCTGAACGACCTGCTCGTCCTCCGAGACCAGAAGGTGCTGAGCGTCCAGCCAGACCGAGTCGCCCTTACAACTCTCGTCCTCAAGGTGGGGGACGAAGCCCGAGACCAAATCAAGCTCGTGCCAGTATTTCCTTTGAAGACAAGATGAGCCGGTTTTTAAAGGACAGCGAAGAACGTATTTCAACATTGAAGCGTCAAACAGAAGCGAAGCGTGGAGGTCGAGGAGCCCGTCGAGGATAATTTGCTGCTATCTTTGGAATAGAATGGAGCTGTCTTACGAGAGTGAGGCGGCTTTTTTAATCGGATAAGAAAATGTAAAAGTAGTGCTTGACTTATGAAGGCAAAACAAGTATATTAATACTTGTCGCAAATAAGTGAAATGGCGGTGTAGCTCAGCTGGCTAGAGCGTACGGTTCATACCCGTGAGGTCGGGGGTTCGATTCCCTCCGCCGCTACCATACATATTCATGATAAACAGGTGATCGCTATGATCAGCTGTTTTTTTGCGTTCTAGGAAAGAAAGAGGCGCAGCTTTAAAAGTAATTCGCAAGGGGGAAAGTGCGGGTTCTAAGAAAATCAATCCTTTTTTGTTCCTCAGCATTCCCTACAGACTCCGATTATCTCCCATAAAGAGTGAGGAGGCGCCGGCTTTTTTTGAATACTATAGCTATCGCTACCTATTTAGGACGAAACAAGTCGAACGTTTTTTTAGTTTACGTTGGCTGTTTTGACAAAAAATGAAAGCATCCTCTGTTTATAATGAGGACAACAATTTGATTAGGGTGGTGGATGAAATGATGTGGAAGGTAGCAAAAGCAAAATGGACGGACTGGTCGATGATCGGAAACGTTGGGAAAAAAGCTTCAGCGATGGCAAATACCATTTTTTATCAATATGGACTGTTGGTAGCGATCATTGGTTTTTTGTTAGGACGAGCGATGATTTTATCCGAGTTAACACCGTTTGTTCTTCCTTATTTAGCTGCCGTCTACCTGCTCAAGCGTGAACGGGCCGGAATCGCAGCGCTCTCTCTTGTGGCTGGCGCGCTCTTGAGCTATCATGGACAAATTGTTTTTGTCCTTGCCGCGATTATCACCTTTGTTCTCGTTCAAAAGGTCGTGACGAAATTTATCACGAAGCGGACGAGCTTTCTCCCCTATACCGTCTTTATCGCCAGCATGATGACGAGGCTGGGGCTCGTCTATGTCACGGAAGGGCTGGTGACGAATTACGCGCTGATGATGGCGACAGTCGAAGCCGGACTAAGCTTTATTTTAACGATGATTTTTATGCAGAGTGTGCCGCTGATTACAGCGAAGAAAATTCAGCAGCCGTTAAAAAATGAAGAAATTGTCTGCTTAATTATTTTGCTTGCTTCCGTTATGACCGGAACAATTGGCTGGATGATGTATGATATGACGATTGAACATATTTTGGCGCGCTATCTCGTTCTTCTATTTGCATTCGTTGGCGGAGCGGCGATCGGTTCAACGGTCGGAGTCGTGACCGGGCTGATCCTCAGTCTGGCGAGTGTCGCCAGTTTATATCAAATGAGTCTGCTCGCCTTTGCCGGGCTGCTAGGCGGTTTATTAAAAGAAGGAAAGCGAACCGGGGTAGCTCTCGGCCTTCTAGTCGGGACGCTGTTGATCGGGCTCTATAGTGAAGGTTCTGCTGAAGTATCCGTCACATTAATGGAATCAATGGCGGCGATCCTGATCTTCTTCTTAACGCCTAAAGATTTGATTACGCGGCTGGCCCGCTTTATTCCCGGAACCGTGGAGCACTCGAAGGAGCAGCAGCAATATGTAAGAAAAATACGTGATCTGACAGCGGGTCGAGTTGAACAGTTCTCTACTTTATTTCAGACGCTATCCAGCAGCTTTCAAGCGTTTCCTCAAACAGCGAATGAAGAAGAGGACGAAAGAGAGACCGATTATTTCCTGAGCAATGTTACAGAAAAAACATGCCAGACCTGCTTTAAAAAAGAACGTTGCTGGGTGCAGAACTTTTCTAAAACATATGATTCGATGCAAAAGATTATGACAGAAACAGAGGAGCATGGAGAAATCAAAAATCAAATGCTGCTTTCAGAATGGAAAAAGCTGTGCATTAAACCGGAAAAGGTCATTCAGACGATTGCGAGTGAACATGAGTATTATCAGGTGAATCAGAAGCTGAAGCGGCAGGTGCTGGAAAGCCGCAAGCTTGTTGCCGACCAACTATTAGGGGTTTCACGCGTAATGGGTGACTTCGCGAAGGAAATACAGAAGGAAAAACAGGCCCATCATTATCAGGAAGAACAGATGCTGGACGCCTTGCGCAGTGTAGGGCTGGAAATCGGCCATATTGATATCTATAGTCTCGAGAAAGGGAATATTGAAATTGAAATGAGTATTTCCGCTGATAACGGTCATGGTCAAAGTGAAAAAGTGATCGCCCCGCTGCTGTCCGACATTGTAAATGAAACCGTTGTCGTCAAACAGGAGGAACCGGATTTTTATCCAAATGGATACAGCCACGTTTCGTTCAACTCGATAAAACAGTTTGTCGTCGAGACGGGAGTCGCTCATGTCGCCAAGGGAGGAGCATGGGTATCCGGTGATTGCTATTCGACAATTGAGCTCGGGTCGGGGAAGTACGCGATCGCGATCAGCGATGGAATGGGGAATGGCGAGCGAGCCCATCTTGAAAGCAATGAAACGCTACAGCTGCTGCAAAAGATTTTGCAGTCAGGTATTGAAGAAACGATTGCAATCAAGTCGGTCAATTCTGTGCTGTCATTGCGCTCGACGGACGAAATCTTTTCAACTCTCGATTTGGCGATGATTGACTTACAGGATGCCACAACAAAATTTTTGAAAATTGGATCAATTCCAAGCTTTATTAAAAGAGGGAGCAACGTCACGAAAGTGGAAGCGAATAATTTGCCGATCGGGATGCTTCAGGAGTTTGATGTCGATGTCGTCAGTGAGCAGCTAAAGGCGGGCGATCTGCTGATCATGATGAGCGATGGAATTTATGATGCGCCGAAGCATGTTGAGAATAAGGAAATGTGGATGAAGCGGGTGATTAACGAGCTGAAAACGGATGATCCGCAGGAGGTGGCCGACCTGCTGCTGGAGAAGATCATCCGCTCCGAGCAAGGGTCGATCAATGATGACATGACGGTGATCGTCGCCAAGGTGAAGCGGAATACGCCGAAGTGGGCGGCCATCCCGTTGTACAAAGCGCCTTCCTTCACGCGGAAAAAAGCGCAGAGGGCTGCTTCTTTCTCTTAAACAAGAAGCAACTCCTTACTCGATAGATGTATAAAACCTCGCAAGCTAGTGAATGATGATAACATTCAAATGACTTGGGGGGAAAATCATGAGTAAAGGAACGCTGAAGCAAATTTTGTTACTTACTGACGGTCATTCAAATCAAGGGGAAGATCCAGTGGCAATTGCTGCCTTGGCAAAAGAGCAGGGCATTACGGTAAATGTCATTGGCATCGTCGATGAAAATCACTTAAATGAGCAGGGAATTGAGGAAATCGAAGCAATCGCGCTCTCGGGCGGAGGGGTGAGCCAAATTGTCTACGCGAAACAGCTGGCGAAAACGGTGCAAATGGTAACGCGAAAGGCGATGACACAGACGATTCACGGTGTCGTCAACAAAGAGCTGCAACAGATTCTCGGGGCCGATCAGGAAATGGAGGACCTTCCTCCGGAAAAACGCGGCCAAGTGATGGAAGTTGTGGATGAGCTCGGTGAAACGATGAGTCTTGAAGTGTTAATCCTCGTAGATACGAGTGCCAGTATGAACAATAAACTGCCGATGGTGCAGGAGTCATTGGTTGATTTATCAATCAGCCTCACATCGCGGATGGGATCAAACCGCTTCTCTCTCTATTCCTTTCCCGGGAAACGAAAGGATGTCGACAAGCTGCTTGATTGGACACCTCAATTGACGGCACTGACCGGAATTTTCCAAAAATTGTCTTCTGGTGGTGTGACACCGACTGGGCCGGCTTTGCGAGAAGCACTCTCGAAGTTTTCAACGTCAGGCTCAAGAAGGAGTTTGATTGCTGGTGATGAAGAACAGCTACTCAACGAGTCAGGAATGTAAGCTAGTAGCCGGTACAAAAATCGTCGGGAAATGGCACCGGAATCCCTATCATATCGTCAGGACGCTTGGGGCGGGGGCGAACGGAACGGTTTACTTAGCGGAATCAGCCAGCGGACTTGTTGCCCTGAAAGTTGGCATTAATAATATGTCAATCACGTCCGAAGTGAATGTGCTAAAACATTTTTCAAAGGTCCAAGGGCAAGTCCTTGGACCTTCTTTGCTTGATGTTGATGACCTCGTGACGACCAATGGCACATATCCGTTCTATGTCATGGAATACTTAAAAGGACCGGGTCTGATTCATTATATGCAAAACCGCGGTGCCGAATGGCTTGGGCTGTTGATGGTCCAGCTGCTTGGTGATTTGGAACGGCTGCATGCCGCCGGCTGGGTATTTGGCGATTTAAAGCCTGACAATATTCTCGTCGTCGGTCCACCACCGAGAATTCGCTGGCTTGATGTCGGAGGGACGACATTGCTCGGTCGCTCAATCAAGGAATATACTGAGTTTTTTGATCGTGGTTACTGGGGTCTTGGCTCGCGGAAAGCGGAACCGGGCTACGACCTTTTTGCGGTGGCGATGATTATGATTAACTGCGCGTATCCGAACCGTTTTGAAAAACGGGGTGAAAAATCGCTTGCGTTGTTAAAGGAGCGGATCGAAAGTCATCCGTCGTTAAACCGGTACCGTGATGTACTGATGCGCGCCCTGCAAGGGAAGTACGAGGATGCCTCGGCGATGAGAGCGGGTCTGCTTGAAGCTCTTTCTAAAAATGCCGCGCAGACCCAGCGGGGCGCGAAGGTGAAGAAAAATAAGCCTGCGAAGCGGAAGGCGGCAAAAAGGAAGGACAGAAAACCTTCCTACTTTGTTGAAATCTTCTTGTTAACCTCTTTTCTTCTACTGGCATATATCCTATACTTATTTGGACAAATGATGTAGGGATCGGGCGAGAAGGAGTGGAGGCGTTAGCATGAATGCAGATCGAATGATGGATATTTGCATGTTAGCGGGCGAAATCATGCTTACCTACGGAGCGGAAACCTATCGCGTCGAAGAAACCCTTGAACGGATGGCGAAGTCGGCTCACTTTGATAATGTGCACAGCTTCGTAACTACGACGGGAATTTTTCTTTCATTTGAAGAAAAAGGTCGCGGGGATTTTATGCAGATGATCCGCGTCGATGATCGCAACCAGGACTTGAATAAAGTTACGCTTGTTAACCAGGTTTCAAGGGAGCTTGTCAACGGACAGATCGACGCTGATGAGGCGCTGCGCCAGTTGAATGAAATTGCGCGTGCACCGAGCCATTATCCCGGCCTGCTCTTGCATCTATCTTCCGGTGTGGCAGGCGGGGCTTTTTCCTATTTATTTGGCGGAGATGTCTCCGATACGCTTCCGGCTTTTATTGCAGGCTTTGCCGCAAGCTGGAGTATTGTCACGTTGCAGGAATATACAAAGGTAAAGTTTTTCGCGGAATTTATGTCAGCTTTTTTAAGTGGAATGCTGGCGATTGGACTTGTCTGGTTCGGGCTGGGCGAAAATCTTGACCAGGTTATTATCGGAACACTGATGCCTCTTGTTCCGGGTATTCCGTTAACAAATGCGGTTCGTGATTTGATGTCGGGGGATCTTATTGCCGGAGTGAGCAGGGGAGCGGAGGCGGTTATTACGGCGCTCTCGATTGCGACAGGAATTGCTTTGGCGATCGCGTTGTTTTTGTAAGCCTAGTAAGGGGAGATGCGAATGTGGGTTGAATTGCTTTTTTGTTTTATTGCGACCGTCGCTTTTGGCGTGATTTTCAATGTTCCGAAGCGGGTACTGTGGGTTGGCGGGGTGATCGGCGCAATAGCGTGGTTGTTGTACTCGACTTTACCGGCCTTCGGCATTACCGTCATATTCGCCACCGCCGTGGCATCGCTGGCAAGTGCGACGTGCTCGCATTTGATGGCGAAGCTGTACCGCGTGCCGGTCACGACGTTCAGTATTCCCGGAATCATTCCGCTCGTACCTGGAAGTAAGGCGTACTTTACGATGCTGGCCTTCGTTGACGGAGATTATTTAAACGGGCTGCAAATAGGAATTGAAACGATGCTTCAGGCAGGAGCGATCGCCGCTGGGCTCGTGTTTGCTCTTTCCGTTTTCTCACTTGGAAAAGGAGGGATCGGCCAACGTTATGAAGCACGACGTTCATAAGTTCATTCGAAAGCATCGGTTGATTGAAGCGGGCGACACAATTATTGTCGCGGTATCCGGAGGACCGGATTCTATCGCTCTGCTTGACTTTTTATGGAAGGAGCGGACGCGCTATTCGATCGACGTCCGCGCATGTCACGTTCATCACCAGCTGCGCGACGTAGAGGCTGATGAGGATGAGGCGTATATTCGACAGTTCTGTCAGAAACGCCGGATTCCGCTGTACAGCAAGCGGGTTGACGTAAAGAAGTATGCAATGGCCAGCGGAGACGGAACGCAGGTGGCGGCCCGCAAGCTGCGCTACGAATGGTTTAGCGAGCTGCTTTCTGAAATGCCAAACAGTAAGCTGGCGACAGGCCACCACGGAGATGACCAGACGGAAACGATGCTGATGCAAATGATCAGAGGCGGTCTGCCTATACGCGCTTATGGCATTCCGGCTGTGCGAAAGCTTGGAGACGGAGTGGTGATTCGTCCTTTTTTAGGAATAACAAAGGAAATGATTGAGCATTATTGTAAACAGCACGGTTTAAGCGCGCGCTATGATTCGAGCAATCGTGCCCGGACCTACACGCGGAACCGGATCAGGCAGGACGTGCTGCCTGTTTTGAAACGGGAAAATCAGCAGGTTCATACGCATATGCAGAGATGGCAGGAATGGATGAATGATGATCAACAGTGGCTGCAACAGCAAGCGGAGGAAAGTTTATCGTCTATTATTATTGAAAAAAGTGAACGAAACGTTACAATTTCCTGTGCGGCCCTTCTGAGCGTAGCACTCCCTTTACAAAGAAGGTTGATTCATCTAATATTAAATTATCTTTACGGGAAAAATTCTCCATCGATTACCTCGATACATATTGAGCAGGTCCTCGAGTTGATGAATCAGGATAACCCATCCTGGGACTATCATTTATCCCGCTCATTTATCGTTCGCCGTGAGTACGATTTTTGTCATTTTTCAGGTGCTCAGGAGAATACGTTGGAAGAGCAGGAGCATATTCTCTCTGTTCCGGGCCGCATTGAATTTGCAGACTGGGTGCTTGAGGCATACATAACAGAGGATGCCGCTTTCACTGAAGCAGAAAATGAGATTGTCCTGGATAAGAAAGCTCTTGCTGAGCCGCTTTTGATCAGGAAGCGACAGCCGAGCGACCGGATTGCCTGCAGAGGTATGGAAGGTACAAAAAAAGTGGGGCGCTTATTTATTGACCGTAAGATTCCCAAGCAAGAACGTGAGAACTGGCCAATCCTTGTGGATGGAAACGGGGAAGTCCTTTGGGTTCCTTATCTGCATCGTACAAGAGTGGCACAGGCAGAGGATGACAGCTCCTGCAGACTCGTAGTTGCTTGCTGCCGTCAAGGAAAAAAGAAAGCGGACTTCACCAGTAGTTCCGATTGAATAACAGGAGGTTTGTTGGCCATTGATTAGGGACGAAATTCAAGAAATATTAATTACAGAAGAACAAATTCAGGAAAAATGCCGCGAGCTGGGAAGGCAAATTACAGAAGAATACAGCGGGCGTTTTCCCCTTGTTGTCGGCGTTCTTAAAGGCGCGATGCCTTTTATGAGCGACTTGACGAAACGAATTGACACTCATCTTGAAATGGATTTTATGGATGTGTCAAGCTACGGAAAAAGTATGGTTTCATCAGGAGAGGTCAAAATAATAAAGGACCTCGATACTTCCGTGGAAGGACGCGACGTGCTGATTTTAGAGGACATTATCGACAGTGGCTTGACGTTAAGCTATCTTGTTCAACTGTTTCATTATCGCAAAGCGAAAACAGTAAAGGTTGTGACCCTCTTAGACAAGCCGGAAGGACGTAAGGTCGATTTAGTGCCAGATATGGCTGGGTTTATCGTACCTGATGAATTTGTTGTGGGATACGGGCTTGATTATGCCGAGCGTTATCGTAATCTTCCCTACATCGGTATCCTGAAGCCTGAGATCTATGAGAGTTAACGTTTGTGGACAAAAGATCATTTGTGATACGATAAACAAAGCTATATTGCTTGTGGGAGGAGGTCAAGGATGAATCGTATATTTCGTAACACCATTTTTTATTTACTTATCTTTCTCGTTATCGTCGGGATCGTAAATGTATTTAGTTCTGATCAGACAGATACAGAAAAGGTTACGTTTACAACATTCACAGAGAGACTCGAACAGGGTGAGGTGCGTGACCTTGAAGTGAAGCCTGTTCGTCAGGTATACCTTGTACGTGGTCAATTTACGGATCATGGTGAAGGAGAGTTCTTTGAGACGTATGCTTTGCAAAGCGAGCAAACGGCCGAGCTGCTGATGAATGCCCAGTCAGCTACGGGCGGTACGTTTGAATTAGATTTCCAGCCGGCGGATGAAACGAGCGGTTGGGTGACCTTTTTTACAGGGATCATTCCGTTTATCATTATTTTCATTCTCTTTTTCTTCTTACTAAGCCAGGCTCAAGGTGGCGGCAGCCGCGTCATGAACTTCGGTAAGAGTAAGGCGAAAATCGTTAGTGATGATAAGAAAAAAGCGAAGTTCAAGGATGTGGCCGGTGCCGATGAAGAGAAACAGGAGCTTATCGAAGTTGTTGAATTTCTAAAAGATCCGCGCAAATTCTCGGCCATCGGCGCACGGATTCCAAAAGGTGTCCTGCTCGTGGGGCCTCCAGGAACGGGGAAAACGTTGCTGGCGCGTGCTGTTGCAGGGGAAGCGGGTGTACCGTTCTTCTCGATCAGTGGTTCTGACTTTGTTGAGATGTTTGTCGGGGTCGGGGCATCCCGTGTCCGTGATTTGTTCGAGAATGCGAAAAAGAATGCGCCATGTATTATCTTTATCGATGAGATCGACGCTGTTGGACGTCAGCGTGGTGCTGGTCTCGGCGGGGGACACGATGAGCGTGAGCAGACGTTGAACCAGCTGCTTGTTGAAATGGACGGTTTCAGCGCCAATGAAGGAATCATCATTATTGCCGCGACGAACCGTGCTGATATCCTTGATCCTGCCTTGTTGCGTCCAGGCCGTTTTGACCGTCAAATTATGGTCAACCGTCCTGATGTTGTCGGCCGTGAAGCGGTGCTTAAAGTTCACGCCCGCAATAAGCCGTTGAATGATGATGTTAATTTGAATGCGATTGCTGCTCGGACACCGGGCTTTTCTGGTGCCGATCTTGAAAACCTTCTGAATGAAGCGGCTTTAATTGCTGCCCGAAACGATCAGACGAAAATCAGCATGATCCATGTCGAAGAAGCGATTGACCGGGTCATTGCCGGGCCGGCGAAAAAGAGCCGTGTCATCTCGAAAAAGGAAAAGAATATCGTCGCGTGGCATGAAGCGGGTCATACCGTTGTCGGTGTGAAGCTTGAAAATGCCGATATGGTTCATAAGGTAACGATCGTTCCGCGGGGAATGGCGGGCGGCTATGCTGTTATGCTGCCGAAGGAAGACCGCTATTTCATGACAAAGCCGGAGCTGCTTGATAAGATTGTCGGGTTGCTTGGAGGCCGGGTGGCCGAGGAAGTTCAGTTTGGCGAGGTTAGTACCGGCGCGCATAACGACTTCCAGCGCGCGACCGCGATTGCCCGGAAAATGGTAACTGAGTACGGGATGAGTGAGAAGATTGGTCCAATGCAATTCGGTTCCAATTCTGGCGGACAGGTATTTTTAGGCCGGGATATCCAGAATGAACAGAATTACAGTGATGCGATTGCTCATGAAATTGACATGGAAACACAGCGTATTATTAAAGAGTGTTATGAACGCTGCCGGGAAATCCTTGTCGAGAACAAAGCGAGCCTCGATCTTGTTGCTGAAACATTGCTTGAGCTGGAGACGCTTGATGCCGAGCAAATTAAATCACTCATCAACGAAGGCAAGCTGCCTGAGAATCATCACACGAACAAAAAGCCTTCTGAAGATAGTGATGTGAAGGTGAATATCCATTCAAAAAAGGATGACGAGATGCGCAAGAGCGAGGATGAGTCTGAGCCAACCGCTGAAGATGCAGTCGAAACGTCTCCTGATGAAGAAGTGCCACCAAAAAGAGAAGATAATTAAAAAGCAACCGTTATGCGGGTGGGAAGCGACGACTTGGTTCGCTTCCCGCTTTTTTGTGAACGGACACAGAAGGGATGCCGCTTTTCTTCGCGTGACGAAAAAGGAAGTTTTTCAGTGGTCTCCTCCTCTCTGGGGGGTTAAAAGATGTAGCGACTCCACATTTCGCAAAAATGACGGTAATGTTTTATAATTGAGGGGAATTTGCCCAAGATGTGGTAATAAGAAGGCTGGCGGTGATGGATCATGATATTAGTGATTGATGTAGGGAATACAAATATTGTACTCGGCGTGTACGAAGGACGGTCTCTTCGTTATCATTGGCGAATGGCGACAAGCCGCCAGAAAACAGAGGACGAATGGGCGATGTCAATCAAGGCGTTATTTGATCATGAAGAGGTTTCGATTGACTCCATCAAGGGAATTATTATTTCCTCAGTCGTCCCGCCGTTAATGTATACGCTTGAGCAAATGTGCAAGAAGTATTTTCAGCTTAAGCCGATGGTGATTGGACCTGGCATCAAAACAGGGTTGAATATCAAGTATGATAATCCGAAAGATGTCGGAGCTGACCGGATTGTCAATGCCGTCGCCGCGATCCATTTATATGGCAGCCCGCTTGTCATTGTGGATTTCGGCACGGCGACCACTTATTGCTATATCGATGAGAACCGGAACTATATGGGGGGAGCTATTGCCCCGGGAATATCGATTTCAGCCGAGGCGCTGTACACCCGCGCGTCGAAGCTGCCGAGAATCGAAATAACGAAGCCCGCCAAAGTTCTCGGCACCAATACGGTTCATGCGATGCAGGCGGGAATTTATTATGGCTATGTCGGTCAGGTTGATGGCATCGTCAACCGGATGAAGGCCCAGGCAAAACAGGAGCCTACTGTCATTGCGACGGGAGGGCTGGCGACACTGATCGCCTCAGAAGCAACTTCAATTGATGTCGTCGAGCCTTTTTTGACGCTAAAAGGACTGCAGATGATTTATGAAAGAAATAGTTAATTAAGAAGAAGGAAGGATAGACAATCATATGGAAGATTATTTAATTAAAGCAACAGCATTCGATGGCAAAGTAAGAGCATATTCGCTGGTGGCGACAAACATGGTCAATGAAGCGGTACGTCGCCAGGGAACATGGCCAACTGCCTCGGCTGCTTTAGGACGTACAATGATGGCAGGAACGATGATGGCGATGATGCTTAAAGGTGATTCGAAGCTGACGATCAAAGTTGAGGGAAAGGGGCCGATTGGGGCGATTATTGTTGATGCCAACACAGCTGGCGAAACGCGGGGCTATGTAAGCAATCCGCAAACCCACTTCGACCTCAATCAGCATGGAAAGCTGGATGTCGCGAGAGCAGTTGGGACGGATGGCTATCTGTCCGTCGTGAAAGACCTGGGCTTAAAAGAGAACTTTACTGGAAGCGTGCCGCTCGTGTCAGGGGAAATTGGTGATGATTTCACTTATTATTTCGCTTCCTCTGAACAGACGCCGTCGTCCGTCGGCGTAGGGGTGCTAGTCAATCCCGATAATTCCATTCTTGCGGCCGGGGGGTTTATTATTCAGCTGATGCCAGGGGCGGATGATGCGATTGTCGATCAAATTGAAAAGCGTCTTTCCTCGATTCCGCCGATCTCCAAACTTGTAGAAGCAGGGATGCCGCCAGAAGAAATTCTTCAGGCCCTGCTCGGCGACGATAATGTGAAGCTGCTTGATAAATTGCCGATCACCTTTGCCTGCCGCTGCTCGAAAGAAAGAGTCGAGAATGCGATCATCAGTTTAGGGAAAAAAGAAATCCGCGCGATGATTGAGGAAGATGGCGGAGCGGAGACGCGCTGTCATTTTTGTAACGAGACATACAACATTTCCAAGGAAGAATTGGAAGCGTTATACGAGCAGTCAAAATAGTTGGAAAAAAACAAATAACTTAATTGACTTATCAGAAAACGTCTGCTACTATAATCTTAATAAAACCAATAAAAATACTTGGTATTGAGGAGGCGTCACGATGAAAGTTGCACAATCTATTACTGAATTAATAGGTCAAACGCCATTAGTCAAATTAAATCGCTTAGTCTCAGACAAACATGCCGATATTTATTTGAAGCTCGAATTTATGAACCCGGGAAGCAGTGTAAAGGACCGGATCGCCCTCGCCATGATCGAAGCGGCGGAAAAGGACGGCACGCTTAAGGCCGGGGACACGATTGTCGAGCCAACGAGTGGAAATACAGGGATCGGTTTAGCGATGGTCGCTGCCGCTAAAGGATATAAGGCGAAGCTCGTGATGCCTGAAACGATGAGTATGGAGCGTCGCAACCTGTTACGGGCGTATGGAGCTGAGCTTGTTCTCACCCCTGGTCCTGAAGGAATGGGCGGGGCGATTCGCAAAGCGACGGAGCTTGCGAAAGAGAATGGCTATTTCATGCCACAGCAGTTTGAGAATGAAGCAAACCCTGAAGTTCACCGCCTGACAACAGGGAAGGAGCTGCTTGAGCAGGCTGAAGGCCAGTTGGACGGCTTTATTTCCGGAATCGGTACAGGTGGAACCATTACGGGAGCGGGCGGCTTCTTAAAGGAGCATTTCCCGAACCTCCATATTGCCGCTGTTGAACCGGCAGATTCTCCGATTTTATCCGGTGGAAATCCTGGGCCGCATAAAATCCAGGGAATCGGTGCGGGCTTTGTGCCGAAAATCCTGAAAACGGAAATTTATGATGAAGTGATTCAAGTGACAACGGAGCAGGCGTTTGAATATGCACGCCGCGCTGCCCGTGAAGAAGGAATTCTCGGAGGGATTTCTTCAGGCGCCGCGATTTACGCTGCCCTGCAAGTCGCTGAAAAGCTCGGAGCCGGAAAGAAGGTTGTCGCCATTATTCCATCTAACGGTGAACGTTACCTCAGTACTCCGCTTTATCAATTTGAAGAACAGTAAATTGCTTGTTGCCAGTCAGGACGCCTTTGCGGCGGCCTGGCTGGTTTTTTTAGTGCGCCACGCATGGCGCGTAGCTAGGCGGTGAAAGTCCGCTATGGGGGCTGGCAGTTGCCAACCATTAGCCAAGAGCAAGGGTGTC